>NZ_MKSS01000169.1:0-13502 GCF_001897365.1 Hydrogenophaga sp. 70-12 | reverse complement strand
GCCCGGCCGCCAGGGCGACAGCGCGGCGGCCCAATCGCGCGCCGTGGTGAAGCGCGGCGCGAAGCCCGAGGCCTGCGGCGCACGGGCGGCCCAGGCGCGGCGCGCCTCGGCCACAAGCGCCCCGTAGGGCAGCAGCACGACCACGCGCGACGGCGCCAGGCCAGCCTGGGCGGCCTGGCGCGCCAGTTCGTCCAGCGGCAGGCGCCACGCGCACGGCACCTCGCCGTCCTGCACAGCGCCGGCCACAAGGGCTGACTCGTCGTGAGGTCTCGCGGGCGCTGGCGTCATGGATGGGGGGTTTCTGTCACAATGCGGCCGCTCGTACGGGGGAGCCGATGTCGACGCCCGGCCTGCCGCAAGCGCCGCACTGTAACCTCCCACCGCTCACCGAACACCCAAGGACGAACCATGGCCAGCGACCTGATCAAACACGTTTCCGATGCCAGCTTCAAGGCCGATGTGCTGGACAGCAAAGCCCCGGTGCTGGTGGACTTCTGGGCCGAATGGTGCGGCCCCTGCAAGATGATCGCGCCCATCCTGGACGAGGTCGCCGGCACCTACGACGGCAAGCTGCAGGTCGCCAAGCTCAACGTCGACGACAACCGCGACGTGCCCGCCAAGTTCGGCATCCGCGGCATCCCCACGCTGATGCTGTTCAAGGACGGCCAGCTCGCCGCCACCAAGGTGGGCGCCCTCAGCAAGGCCCAGCTCACCGCCTTCATCGACCAGCAGCTGGCCTGACCTCCTCCCTGGCCCGGGCGCCCGCCCGGGCCCCGAGCCGCGCGCGGGCTCGACGACAGGGCGCACACACAGCGATTCCTGTCATAATCCGGCGCAACGCGGGCAGCAAGCCCGCCGCTTTTCCCCAGCGCAACGTCCGTCATCCGGACCGCAGCGCCCACCTCCCCGCTCATCCCCCTATCGCCTCCGCCCTGGAGTGACGGCTATGCACCTGAACGAACTCAAGGCCCTGCACGTTTCCGAAGTGGTCAAGCAGGCCGAAGCGCTCGAAATCGAAAACACCGGCCGCATGCGCAAGCAGGAGCTGATGTTCGCCATCATCAAGAAGCGCGCGAAAGCCGGCGAACAGATCTTCGCTGACGGCGTGCTCGAGGTCCTGCCGGACGGCTTCGGCTTCCTGCGCGCGCCGGACACCAGCTACACGGCCAGCACCGACGACATCTACATCTCGCCCAGCCAGATCCGCCGCTTCAACCTGCACACCGGCGACATGATCGAGGGCGAGGTCCGCATCCCCAAGGACGGCGAACGCTACTTCGCCCTCAACAAGCTCGACAAGATCAACGGCCTGGCTCCCGAGGAGAACAAGCACAAGATCATGTTCGAGAACCTGACGCCGCTGTTCCCCAAGGAGCAGATGCGCCTGGAACGCGACATCAAGAGCGAAGAGAACATCACCGGTCGCATCATCGACATCATCGCGCCCATCGGCCGCGGCCAGCGCGCGCTGATCGTCGCCCCGCCCAAGAGCGGCAAGACGGTGATGATGCAGCACATCTGCCACGCCATCACCGCCAACCACCCCGACGTGGAGCTCATGGTCCTGCTGGTGGACGAGCGCCCCGAGGAAGTGACCGAAATGCAGCGCACCGTGCGCGGCGAGGTCATCGCCTCCACCTTCGACGAACCGGCCGCCCGCCACGTGCACGTGGCCGAGATGGTGATCGAGCGCGCCAAGCGCCTGGTCGAGCTCAAGAAGGACGTGGTGATCATGCTCGACTCGATCACCCGCCTGGCCCGCGCCTACAACAACGTGCTGCCCTCCTCGGGCAAGGTGCTCACCGGCGGCGTGGACGCCAACGCCCTGCAGCGGCCCAAGCGGTTCTTCGGCGCGGCGCGCAAGGTGGAGGAAGGCGGTTCGCTCACCATCATCGCCACCGCCCTGGTCGACACCGGCTCGCGCATGGACGAGGTGATCTTCGAGGAGTTCAAGGGCACCGGCAACTGCGAGATCCACCTCGACCGCCGCCTGTACGAAAAGCGCGTCTTTCCCTCCATCCAGCTCAACCGCAGCGGCACCCGCCGCGAAGAGCTGCTGCTGCAGCCCGAGATCCTGCAGAAGACCCGTATCCTGCGCCAGTTCATGTACAACATGGACGAGATCGAGGCCATGGAAATGGTCCTCAAGAGCATGAAGGCCACGAAGAACAACTCCGAGTTCTTCGACATGATGCGCCGAGGCGGGTAAGCCCCTGCGCCCCTGAGCGGGAACAAGGCCTGCGGCCCGGCCAAGCCGGTCCCTCGCCATTCCCGGTCAGACATTCCCGCTCGGCTATAATCGCCGGCTTTGCTTGGCGGCAAGTACGTCGGAAGGGTTCCGGCGCGGCTGTCGCAACCGACCACAAGGAACCGCCATGAAAGAAGGCATCCACCCGAACTACCGCCCGGTCTGCTTCCAGGACCTGTCGAACGGCGCCCAGTTCATCATCAATTCCTGCGCCCCCACCAAGGAAACCGTCAAGCTGGACGATGGCCGCGAGCTGCCGCTGTTCAAGCTCGACACCTCCAGCGAGTCGCACCCCTTCTACACGGGCACGCAGAAGAGCGTGGACAACATGGGCGGCCGCGTCGAGAAGTTCCGCAACCGCTACGCCAAAGCAGCCAAATAAGCCTGGCGCCTGGCCCCCCAAAAGCAGCCGCCACCGGCTGCTTTTTTTTCGCCCCTGCCCCCACGCGCACGCCGCTTGCCCCGGCCACGCCGCTTGTATAGTCCCCAGCCGTGAACCGCCCGACGCCCGCCATCGTGAGCCAGTCGGCCGTGCGCCGCCTGCCGCGCGTGGCCCTGATTCTGTTCTGCGTGGCCTATGTGCTGCCCGGCTTCCTGGGCCGCGAGCCCTGGAAGAACGCCGACGTGGGCGCGTTCGGGGCCATGGCCGAGATGGCCGCCGGCGGCAGCTGGTGGCACCCCGCCGTGCTGGGCCTGCCGGTGGAAGACACCGCCCTGCTGCCCTACTGGCTGGGCGCGCTGTTCATCAAGGCCCTGCCGTTCCTGCCTCCCGATTTCGCCGCCCGCCTGCCCTTCGGCCTGCTGCTGGCGCTCACCCTGAGCTGCACCTGGTACGCGGTGTACCAGCTGGCGCGCCAGCCCGCCGCCCTGCCCGTGGCCTTCGCCTTCGGCGGTGAGGCGCGGCCGGCCGACTATGCCCGCGCCCTGGCCGACGCCGGCTTGCTGGCCCTGGTGGCCTGCCTGGGCCTGGCGCAGTTCTCGCACGAAACCACGCCCGACGGGGTGCGCCTGACCGCCACGGCGGCCATGCTGCTGGGCGCCGCCCGGCTGGCGCACCCCGGCCTGCCCCGCGCCTGGCGCGGCCTGCTGTGGTGGGCGGGTGGCTGGCTGGCGCTGGCGCTCAGCGGCTCGGCCACGCTGGGCCTGGCCCTGGGCCTGGGCTGGCTGGCGCTGCTGTGGTTCAACCGCCAGGCTCAGCGCGGCGAGGACCGCAGCGACGCGGTCACGCTCGGCGCCGCCAGCGCCATCGGCGCGCTCATGACCCTGGGCAGTGCCTGGGCGGGCGCCCTGGCGCTGCCCGACGCGTCCCTGGCACTGAGCCGCCCCTGGGACAGCTGGGGCCGGCTGCTGCTCTGGTTCACCTGGCCGACCTGGCCGCTGGCGCTCTGGACGGTGTGGCGCTGGCGCCGCCAGTGGCAACAGCCCCACGTGGCCCTGCCGTTGTGGGCCGCACTGATCGTGGTGCTGCACTCCGCGCTGGATCCGGAGCGCGACCGCGCCCTGCTGCTCGCCCTGCCCGCGCTGGCCGCGCTGGCCGCCTTCGCCCTGCCCACCCTGCGGCGCAGCGTGGCGGCGCTGATCGACTGGTTCACGCTGCTCTTCTTCTCCTTCTGCGCCTTGGTCATCTGGGTGATCTGGGTGGCCATGATGACCGGCGTGCCGGCCAAGCCCGCCGCCAACGTGGCGCGCCTGGCACCGGGTTTCGTACCCGAGTTCTCCTTCCTGCTGTTCGCGCTCGGCGCCGCGGCCACGCTGGCCTGGCTGTGGCTCGTGTCCTGGCGCGTGGGCCGCCACCGCGAAGCCATCTGGAAAAGCCTGGTGCTGCCCGCCGCCGGCAGTACGCTGTGCTGGCTTCTGCTGATGACCCTGTGGCTGCCGCTGCTGGACTTCGGCCGCAGCTATGGCCCGATCTCGCGGCGCATCGCGGAGCTGGTGCCTCCGCAATCCTGCGTACTCGCCGATGGCCTGTCCCAGGCGCAGATCGCGGCCCTGCGCCACCACGGCGGGCTGAGGCTGGTGCGAACCGGCCAGAACGACCCGGCCGGCGCCGACTGCCGCAGCCTGATCGCCACCCCGCAGAGCCAGAGCAGCCTGCACCAACGCGTCGATCTCACGCAGTGGGCCTTCAAGGCCAACCTCTGGCGCCTCAACGACAGCAAGGAAAGCCTGGTGCTGTACCTGCGCGTGGGACGCTGAGCCCGACTCGCCTCAGTCCGGCGCCGAGGTCCGCACCCGTGTGGGCGGCAGGGAGATGGTGAAGGTCGTGCCCTGCCCCACCGTGCTCTGCACGTCGATGCGCCCGCCGTGCCGCTGCGCCACGTGCTTCACGATGGCCAGTCCCAGGCCCGTGCCGCCGGTCTCGCGCGAGCGGCTGCGGTCCACGCGGTAGAAGCGCTCCGTCAGGCGCGGCAGGTGTTCGGCCGCGATGCCGGGGCCCGAGTCGCTGACATAGAACTCCGCCAGGCCTTCGTCGTTGATGCGCCAGCCCGGCTCGATGCGGCCGCCACCGGGCGTGTAGCGCACGGCGTTGCTCATCAGGTTGGACATCGCGCTGATCAGCTCCGTCTTGGCGCCCGACACCCAGAACGAGGCGCTGTTCGCCGACGGCTCGATGCGGTGCGGCGTGCTGGCGATCGCCTGGCTCAGGCCACGCGCCTCCTGCACCACATGCTCCAGCAATTCCTGCGTGCCGATCCACTCCCCCGGCCCCGGCGCCGGGCTGCCCTCCAGCCGCGACAAGGTCAGCAGGTCGTTCACCAGCGTCTGCATGCGGTGCGCCTGCTGGCTCATGAGGCCCAGGTACTGCTGGCGCTCCTCTTCGCTGAGCTCCAGGCTCTGCATGGTTTCCACGAAGCCGCTGAGCACCGTCAGCGGCGTGCGGATCTCGTGCGACACGTTGGCCACGAAGTCGCGCCGCATCGTCTCGGCCAGTTGCACGGCCGTGACGTCGCGCGTGATCATCAGCTTGCGCTTCTTGCCATACGGGTGGATCTGCAGCGATATTTTGGTCGGCTGCGAGGGGCGCGGCCCGATGCCGTCGATGGTGATCTCGTGCCCGAAATCCCCCGCGCTCAGGTAGGCGTTGAACGCCGGGTGGCGCACCAGGTTGCGCACGTATTGCCCAAGGTCGCGCTGCGGATCGAAGCCCAGCTGGTTGGACGCGGTGAGGTTGGCCCACTCGATGCGGCCCGTGGCGTCCAGCAGCACCACACCGTTCGGCGAGGCCTGGATCGCGGCCAGGAAGTCTTCCAGGCGGGCGTCGCTGCTGGCGGCCTTTTTCTCCAGCTTCTTGATCAGCTTGCGGCACCGGTCGAGCAGTTCGCCCCAGAAGCCACCGAGTTCGGGCATGCGCGAGGCATCGGCCTTGTTGAGCCAGCGCAGCACGCGCTGGGCACGCAGAGCGTCGCGCACGATCCAGATCGAGCAGCCCGCCAGGGCCCCCACGAACGCCAGGGCCGCGCGGTCGGCGGCCCAGCCCACCGCCGCCCCCAGCGCCACCAGCAGCAGCAGCTCCAGAATCCGGCGGCTCATGGTGTCACGGGCGCGCAAGGGACCGTGGTGCGAGCCCTGGCGGGCGGCCGGGCCGGGCTCATGTCGCCGAGAGCGGCGTGCCGGGTGTCTGGCGTGCGGGGCTGCCCATGGCGGTGAGGCGGTAACCCGCGCCGCGCACCGTCTCGATCATGGTCGAGGCCTCACCCAGGGACTCCCTCAATCGCTTGACGTGAACGTCCACGGTGCGCTCCTCGATGAAGACATGGTCTCCCCAGACCTTGTCGAGCAGCGTACCACGGGTGTGCACGCGCTCCGCGTGCTTCATGAGGTAGTGCAGCAGCTTGAACTCGGTGGGCCCCACCTTGAGTTCGCGCCCGCGAAAGCTCACACGGTAGGTGGCCGCGTCGAGCGTGAGCTCGCCCACCTGCACCGAGTCGTTGACGATCTCGGGCGCGCGGCGGCGCAGCACCGCGCGGATGCGCGCGAGCAGTTCCTGCGTGGAGAAGGGCTTGGTGATGTAGTCGTCGGCACCGGCGTCCAGGCCCTGCACCTTGTCGCTCTCGTCGCTGCGCGCGGTGAGCATGAGGATGGGCACGCTCTTGGTGCGCTCGCTCTTGCGCCACTGGCGCGCCAGCACCGCGCCGCTTTCGCCGGGCAGCATCCAATCGAGCAGGATCACGTCGGGCAACACCGCGTCCACCTCGCGCTGAGCGGCCGCGCCATCGAACACGATGGTGGGCGCGAAGCCGTTGTGGCGCAGGTTGACGGCGATCAGTTCGGCGATCGAGGGTTCGTCCTCGACGACCAGGATCCGGGGCAGCTTTCTCATCCGGCAACGGACTCCACTTTGTCGACGGGCGTGTGACGGACGTCTTCGCCCTTGACGATGAAAATGATTTGCTCGGCGATGTTCTTCGCGTGGTCGCCGATGCGCTCGATGGACTTGGCCAGGAACAGCAGGTCCAGGCTCGGCGAGATGGTGCGCGGATCTTCCATCATGTAGGTGATGAGTTTGCGCAGGAAGCCGTTGTACTCCTCGTCGATCTGGTCGTCGGCCTTGATGATGGACACCGCCATCTGCGTGTCCAGGCGCGCGAAAGAGTCCAGCGACTTGCGCAGCAGCGCGGCGGCCAGGTCGGCCGCCAGGCGCAGCTCGGAGATGGGCAGGTTGCGCGGCGTGCCGTTGCCGATGATGGATTTGACCATGCGTGCCATGCGCGCCACTTCATCGCCCGCGCGCTCCAGGTTCTGCGTGGTGCGCGAGATCGCCATCAGGAAGCGCAGGTCACGCGCCGTGGGTTGGCGGCGTCCGATCGTCGAGATGATCTCGTGGTCGATCGACAGCTCCATCTGGTTGATGCGGTTCTCGTTCTCTTCCACCTGGAGGGCGGACTCCAGGCTCATGTTGCCCAGGGCGTAGACCGCCTGGTGAAGCTGGGATTCGACCAGGCCGCCCATCTCGAGCACGTGGGTGGAGATGGAGTTCAGCTCGGCGTCGAACTGGCTGGACAGGTGTTTGTCGCTCATTCGCGTGTCTCCCGTGGGGTTGGCGTCTGCAGGGCCGGATCAGCCGAAGCGGCCGGTGATGTAGTCCTCGGTCGCCGTCTTGGTCGGCTTGAAGAAGATCTGCTCGGTGGCGCCGAACTCGATCAATTCGCCCAGGTACATGTAAGCGGTGTAGTCGCTGCAGCGCGCGGCCTGCTGCATGTTGTGCGTGACGATGGCGATGGTGTAGTCGGACTTGAGCTCGTGCACCAGCTCCTCGACCTTGCCGGTGGAGATCGGGTCCAGCGCGGACGTGGGTTCGTCGAGCAGCAGCACCGAGGGCTTGACCGCCACGCTGCGCGCGATGCACAGGCGCTGCTGCTGGCCGCCGGACAGCGACAGGCCGCTCTGGCTGAGCTTGTCCTTCACTTCCTTCCACAGCGCGGCTTTGGTCAAGGCCCATTCCACGCGGTCGTCCATGTCGCTGCGCGACAGGTTCTCATACAGGCGCACGCCGAAGGCGATGTTGTCGTAGATCGACATCGGGAACGGCGTGGGCTTCTGGAACACCATGCCGATGCGCGCGCGCAGCAGGTTCAGGTCCTGCTTGGGGTCGAGGATGTTCTGTCCATACAGGCGGATCTCGCCCTCGGCGCGCTGACCGGGGTACAGGCTGTACATGCGGTTGAGCGTGCGCAGCAGCGTGGACTTGCCGCAGCCCGAGGGGCCGATGAAGGCCGTGACGCGCTTTTCCTGGATGTCCAGCGTGACGTTCTTGAGGCCCTGGAACTTGCCGTAGAAGAAGTTCAGGTTGCGCACCTCGAGGGCGTTGCGCGCTTCGCCCGGGGCAGCGGGCGCACGGCTGGCGGCCAGGTTCTCTGGGCGGATAGCGATGGTGGATTCGGACATGGTCGTGTTCCTTGTTGTGCGGTCGGCTCGCGTGGGCGTCAGGCCTTCACCTTGTCGCGGAAGAACACGCGCGCCAGGATGTTGAGCGCCAGCACGGTGAGCGTGATGATCAGCGCGCCAGCCCAGGCCAGGCGGACCCAGTTGTCGTAGGGGCTCATGGCGAACTGGAAGATCACCACCGGCAGGTTCGCCATGGGGCGGCTCATGTCGGTGCTGAAGAACTGGTTGCTCAGCGCGGTGAACAGCAGCGGCGCGGTTTCACCACTGATGCGGGCCACCGCCAGCAGCAAGCCGGTGATGACGCCGCTCTTGGCCGCGCGCAGCGTGACCATGAGCGAGACCTTCCAGCGCGGCGCGCCGAGCGCGAAGGCCGCCTCGCGCAGACTGCCGGGCACCAGGCGCAGCATGTTCTCAGTGGTGCGAACGACGACCGGCACGGCGATCAGCGACAGCGCCAGGCTGCCCGCGTAGCCCGAGAAATGGCCCGCCGTGGCGACCGCGATGGAGTACACGAACAGGCCCAGCACGATGGAGGGGGCCGACAGCATGATGTCGGTGACGAAGCGCGTGAACTCGGCCACCTTGCTGTTGTCGCCGTACTCGGTGAGGTAGATGCCCGCCAGGATGCCCACCGGCGTGGACACCAGCACCGACAGGCCAACGATCATCAGGCTGCCCAGCAAGGCGTTGCGCAGGCCGCCCCCCTCCGACCCCGGGGCCGGCGTGTCGGCGGTGAAAACGTTGAGGTCCAGGCCCGCCAGACCGTTGGAGAACAGGACCCACAGGATCCACAGCAGCACGAACAGCCCCAGGCCCATGGCGCCCATGGACAGGCTCAGGCCAATGAGGTTGGTGCGCTGGCGGCGCTTGTAGAGCGATTGGTTCATCTGCATGGTGTGTCTCGCTCGGGGCTCAGGCGCCCTTGGCCTTCTCGGTGCGCAGGATCATCCACTTGGCCAGTGCCAGCACCACGAAGGTGATGCAGAACAGCAGGAAGCCCAAGGCGAACAGGGTGTTGAAGTGCAGGCCCTCGGCCTCGCCGAACTCATTGGCCAGCACCGAGGCGATGGAGGTGCCGGGCGAGAACAGCGAGGTGGGCATGCGGTTGGCGTTGCCGATCACGAAGGTGACGGCCATGGTCTCGCCCAGGGCGCGCCCCAGGCCGAGCATGATGCCGCCGATGACGCCCTTCTGCGTGTACGGCAGCACCACCTTGGCGACCACCTCCCAGGTGGTGCAGCCCAGGCCGTAGGCCGATTCGCGCAGGATGGGTGGCGTGATCTCGAAGACGTCGCGCATCACCGCCGCGATGAACGGCAGCACCATGAACGCCAGGATGACGCCCGCCGCCAGGATGCCCAAGCCGTTGGGCGCGCCGCCGAACAGCCAGCCGATCAGGGGCATGCCCATCATCAGCTCGCGCACCGGCACCTGAAAGTAGTCGGCGAACACCGGCGCAAACACGAACAGGCCGAACATGCCGTAGATGATGGACGGCACGGCCGCCAGCAGTTCGATGGCGGTGCCCAGCGGCCGGCGCAGCCACACGGGACAGGTTTCGGTGAGGAAGAGCGCAATGCCGAAGGCCAGCGGCACGCCGAACAGCATGGCGATGCCCGCGCTGAGCAGGGTGCCGACGATCGCGATGGCGGCGCCGTACTGCTCATTGACGATGTCCCACTCCACGGTCCACAGGAACTTCAAGCCAAAGGTCTTGAAGGTGGGCCAGGCGTTGAGGAAGAGGGAAACAATGATGCCCACCAGCGCCACGAGCACCAGCAGCGAGAAAGCCTGGGTCAGGCGGTGAAAGACCAGGTCTTGCCATTGCTGGCGGCGGGCGACGGCCACCATGGCGTCGTCGCTGCGCTGGTCACGCGTACCGGATGGGGAACGGGAGGAAGCCATGCTGGGGTCTGCGCTGCGGATGGTGGTGTTCATCGGACCCCCTTCGGGCCGTTTATGACGGACTGTATGACAGACATCGGACCGAAAAAACCCACCGGCCGGCCTCTGCCCACCGGTGGGTTCGTCGGGGCCTGGGCCCAGCCGATCAGCGGGCGATCTGCGACCAGACCTTGTCGCGGATCTGGCCGGTCACCGCGTCGGGCATCGGCACGTAGTCCAGGTCGATGGCGGCCTGCTTGCCGTTCTTGAACGCCCAGTCGAAGAACTTGAGCACCTCGGCCGATTGCGCCTTGTCGGCCGGTTGCTTGTACATGAGGATGAACGAGGCGGTGCTGATGGGCCAGCTGTCCTTGCCCTTGGCATTCACCATGGACACGCCCATGCCCGGCACGCTGAACCAGTCCACGCCAGCGGCGGCGGCCGCGAAGCTCTTGTCGTCGGGCTGCACGTATTGGCCGTCGGCGTTCTGCAGGGTCATGTGGGGGATGTTGTTCTTCTTGGCGTAGGCGTACTCAACGTAGCCGATCGCGCCGCGGGTGCGGCTGACGTTGGCGGCCACGCCTTCGTTGCCCTTGCCACCCACCGAGGTGGCGGCCGGCCACTTCACGGCGGCGCCCTTGCCCACGGCGTCGGCCCAGTCCTTGCTGACGGCGCTCAGGTAGTCGGTGAAGTTGAAGGTCGTGCCCGAACCGTCGGCGCGGTGCACCACGGTGATGGCGGTGTTGGGCAGGGTCTTGCCGGGGTTCAGCGCGGCGATCTTGGCATCGTTCCAGGCGGTGATCTTGCCCAGGAACATCTCGGCCAGCACCGGGCCGGTGATGCGCACCGAGCCGGGGGCGAAACCTTCGAGGTTGAACACCGGCACGGTGCCGCCGATGATGGCCGGGAACTGCACCATGGCGTCCTTGTCGAGGTCGGCGCCGCTCACCGGGGCATCGGAGGCACCGAAGGCCACCGTCTTGGCGCGGATCTGGCGCAGACCACCCGACGAGCCGATCGACTGGTAGTTCAGGCCGGTACCCGTCTGAGCCTTGTACATCTCCGCCCACTTGGCATAGATCGGGAACGGGAACGTGGCGCCGGCGCCGGTGATGTCGGCGGCGTGCGCGGTGCCGAGCGCGACGGTGGCCATCGCGGCAGCGGCCAGGGCTTTCAGGAGGGTGCGTTTGCTGTTCATGCGAGGGGTCCTCAGGGGTTGCGGAAAAGGCGGACAAACGGACTTTATGGAGGCTGTGTGACAGCTGCGTGACATCAAAAGCCCGTCATAAAAAGAACCGCCCACGCCACCCCCGCCACCGCCCACGCCCGGGGCATGCGTCACAATTGGCGCCTCGCCTCCCTGCGGGGTTCACCCGCACGCCCCCCATTTCTCCATGCAAAACGGAACCCTCCTCGCCGCCGTTGACCTCGGCTCGAACAGCTTTCGCCTGGAGATCGGCCGCTACCACGCCGGCCACATCGAGCGGGTGGAGTACCTGAAGGAAACGGTGCGCCAGGGCAACGGGCTGGACGAGGAGAAAAACCTGGGTTCGGCCGCCATGGTGCGCGGCTGGGAATGCCTGGCGCGCTTCGGCGAGCGCTTGCAGGGCTTCAAGAAGCAGCAGGTGCGCGCCGTGGCCACGCAGACCTTGCGCGAGGCCCGCAACCGGGACGAATTCCTCAACCGGGCGCAGCAGGTGCTGGGCTTTCCGATCGAGGTGGTTTCGGGCCACGAGGAGGCGCGGCTGATCTACCAGGGCGTCTCGCGGCTGCTGCCGCATTCCGACGAGCGCCGCCTGGTGGTGGACATCGGCGGGCGCTCCACCGAAATGATCATGGGCCAAGGCTACACCGCCGAGGTGCTGGAGTCCTATCGGCTGGGCAGCGTGGCCTGGTCCTCGCGCTACTTCCCGCGCGGCCAGTTCACCGCGTCCACGCTCAAGACCGCCGAGGTGGCCGCCAAGGCCGTGCTGGACGAGGCGCTGGACAAGTTCCCGCCCGCGCAATGGCACGTCGCCTACGGCTCCTCCGGCACGGTGGGCTCCATCGCCGACATGCTGGGTGCCAACGGCTGGGCCATGGGACTGATCACCCGCTCCGGCCTGGACTGGCTGACCGAGCGGCTGCTGCGCGCCGGCCACGTGGACAACCTGCGCCTCGACGGCCTGAAGGACGACCGCCGTCCCGTGCTGGCGGGCGGCCTGGCGGTGTTGCGCGCGATCTTCGACCTCTACGGCCTGGACCAGATGCTGCCCGCGCAGGGCGCGCTGCGCCACGGCGCGCTGTACGACCTGATCGATCGCGAGAGCGATGGCGGTGATGTGCGCGAGCGCACCGTGCGCTGGCTGGCGCAGCGCTTCTCGGCCGACGAGGCGCAGGCACGCCGCGTGGGCGAGGTGGCCAATGCCCTGTTCTCGCAGATCGCCGCGCCGGACGAGCAGGACAGCCGCTACTCGCAGAAGCTGGCCTGGGCCGCGCAGCTGCACGAGATCGGCTCGCACATCTCGCACGAGCGCAACCACCACCACGGGGCCTACATCCTGGACAACCTGGACGCACCGGGTTTCTCGCTGCGCGAACTGCACCGCATGAGCGAACTGGTGCTGGGCCAGCGCGGCAAGCTGCGCAAGCTGGAGCAGTCGCTGCAGGACGAGCTGTTCGCCAAACAGCTCATCTGCCTGCGACTGGCGGTGCTGCTGTGCCACGCGCGCCAGATGCCCGAATACCAGGCGATGCGCCTGAGCTACAAGTCGGGCGCTTTCAAGCTGTCCACGCCATCGGGCTGGGCCCGGCGCTTCCCGCAGTCTGCCTGGCTGCTGGGTGAAGAGGTACAGGCCTGGCAGAAGGTGTCGGCCTGGAAGTTCACGGCGGACGTCCGCTGAGCCGCCCCCGATCTTTCATATAAACCGTTTATACGGTTTATACTGAACGCCTCTTATTCACCGAGGAGCGTTCATGGCCCCAGCCACCGACAAGTCCACCAGCAAGAAGCCCAAGCTCGTTCGCGACAGCTTCACCATCCCGAAGAACGAGTTCGCCGCGATCGAAACGCTCAAGACCCGCGCCATCGCGCTGGGCATCAGCGTCAAGAAGAGCGAGTTGCTGCGCGCCGGACTGATGGTGCTGCAAGGCCTGAGCGACGCCGCCTACAAGACCGCCGTGGCCACCGTGCCCACACTCAAGACCGGCCGGCCGGCCGCCAAGGCACCCTCCGCCCCGCCGGCCCCGTCGAAGCGAAAGGCCGCGGCGAAGAAGCCAGCGGCCAAGAAGGCCCCCCAAGCCGCCACAAAACCCGTTGCCAAGGCCGCCCCGAAGGCGCCGGCAAAGACCGCCGCAAAACCCACGGCCAAAGCCGCGGCGAAGCCGGCCCCCGCCAGGAAGGCCGCTCCCCGCAAGGCGCCCGCCAAGGCCGCCTGAGCCGGCGTCCCCCGCCAGGAAGGCCGCTCCCCGCAAGGCGCCCGCCAAGGCCGCCTGAGCCGGCGTC
>NZ_MKSS01000168.1:0-13479 GCF_001897365.1 Hydrogenophaga sp. 70-12 | reverse complement strand
GGCGGCGGCCTGATCGCCGACGTGCCCGAGCAGTACCGGCTGTCCACCGCCAACCCCACCTTCCGCGGCAATCTGCTGGTGACCGAAGGCACTGCGTCCAGCACGGCCATCCTCACGCAGCCCGGCGGCGTGCTGCTGCAGGAGCTGCCGTTCTCGGTGGAACTCAAGAAGTTCATCGTCGAGTACTACGAGACCGGCATGCCGCGGCTGTTCGCCAGCGAGATCGTGATCCACGACCGCGAGACCGGTGAACAGAAGAACGCCCGCGTAGAGGTGAACCACCCGGCCTTCCACCGCGGCGTGGCGATCTACCAGTCCAGCTTCGACGACGGCGGCTCTCGCGTGAAGCTCAAGGCCGTGCCCATCAATGGCCCGGGCAAACCCTTCGAGGTCGAAGGCATCATCGGCGGATCCACCGAACTGAGCAACGGCGATCAGAAGCTCTCGCTGGAGTTCACCAGCCTGCGCGTCATCAACGTGGAGAACTTCGCCGCCACCGGCAGCGGGGCCGACGTGCGCAAGGTCGACCTGCGCGAGTCCATCGAAAGCCGCCTCGGCGCCGCGCACAAGACCGTGACCGAGAAGACCCTGCGCAACGTGGGCCCCAGCGTGACCTACAAGCTGCGCGACGCGGCGGGCCAGGCGGTGGAATACCACAACTACATGCTGCCGATGGAGCTCGATGGCCAGCGCGTTTACCTGCTGGGCCTGCGCGAAACACCACAGGACAGCTTCCGCTACCTGCGCGTGCCGGCCGACGAGAACGACAGCCTGGATGGCTTCGTGCGGCTGCGCGCCGCGCTGAGCGACCCGGCGCTGCGCGCCGAGGCCGTGCGCCGCTACGCCGCGCAGTCGGTGGAGCCGGGCCGCGCGGACCTGGAGCAGGCCCTGGTGGCCTCGGCCTCGCGCGCGCTGGCGCTGTTTTCGGGCGCGGAACGCGTCACGCCGGTGGCGGACGCGGTGGCGGCGAATGGCCCGAACGGCGCGAGCGCCATGAAGGGCGCCGACGGCAGTGCCCCCCGCGAGGCGAGCGGCGGCCTGCAGGCCGTGGCCGCTTTCCTGCAGGCCAACGTGCCCGAGGCCGAGCGCGAGCGCGCCAGCGACGTGCTGGTGCGCATCCTCAACGGCACCCTGTTCGAGCTGCTGCAGCTCAGCCGCGAAAAGGCCGGCCTGGCGCCGCTGGCGCGCGACGAACCCGCCCAGCGCTTCATGACGCAGGCGGTGATCAGCCTGTCCGACACCTTTTTCTACCCGGCGCCCATGGCCTTCGAGCTGACGGACTTCACCCATGTGCAGGCCAGTGTCTTCCAGGTGGCCCGCGCCCCGGGTCAGACCGTCGTCTACCTGGGCTGCCTGTTGCTCATCATCGGCGTCTTTGCCATGCTCTACGTCCGCGAGCGCCGCCTGTGGGTCTGGCTGACGCCGAGCGGGCAGGGGGCGCAGGCCAGCATGGCCCTGTCCACCAACCGCAAGACGCTGGACGCCGACCGCGAGTTCGAACAGCTCAAGACCCAATTGCTTTCCAGGTGACCGCATGAACACCACCACCGCCACGCAAACCATCACGCTCAAGAAGTCCTCGGGCGGCGCCGAACTGGCCCCTGGCTATTTCGCCCGCCGCAACCGCTGGGACTGGCTGTTCGCCGCGTTCGTGCTGGCCGGCGCCGTGCTGGCCTTCCTGCGCTATGGCGGCGCCATGGACATCTACGAGAAGTGGATCCTTGCCGGCACCGTGCCCAGCATGGTCGCCCTGGGCTGGTTCTGGCGCCCGCTGCAGAAGCTGGCGGCGGTGGTCGCGGCCTTCGCCTTGCTGGCCATCTGGCTGTACCAGGCCCCAGGCGGCGGCGCCGACCTGGCGCGCGGCGATCAGGTCTTCCTGCTCAAGTACTTCATTTCCAGCCAGTCGGCCATCCTGTGGATGAGCGTGCTGTTTTTCATGAGCACCGCCTTCTACTGGCTGGGCATGTTCACGCGCGCGGGCGATGCCCTGGAGGCGCTGGGCTCGCGCCTGGCCTGGGTGGCGGTGGGCCTGGCGCTCATCGGCTCGCTGGTGCGCTGGTACGAAAGCCACCAGATCGGCCCCGGCATCGGCCACATCCCGGTGAGCAACCTGTATGAGGTGTTCGTGCTGTTCTGCTGGATGACGGCGGCCTTCTACCTTTACTACGAGCAGCAGTACGGCACGCGCCGCATGGGTGCCTTCGCCATGCTGATCGTGAGCGCGGCCGTGGGCTTCCTGCTCTGGTACACGGTGGTGCGCGAGGCGCACGAGATCCAGCCCCTGGTGCCCGCGCTGCAGAGCTGGTGGATGAAACTGCACGTGCCGGCCAACTTCATCGGCTACGGTACCTTCGCCATCGCGGCCATGCTGGCCTTCGCCTACCTCATCAAGCAGAGCGCCGGCGAGACCCGCTGGTACAAGCTGGCGCCCCTGTGGGTGCTGGGCGTGGTGCTGTGCTTCGAACCGCTGGTGTTCCGCCAGGGCGCCACCGACAAAGGCGGCGTCTATTGGTTCATCTACTTCGGCGTGTCGGCGTTTATTGTGGGCGGCATCCTGTCGGTGCGCGGCCGCATCGCCGAGCGCCTGCCCTCGTTCGAGGTGCTGGACGACGTGATGTACAAGGCCATCGCGGTCGGCTTCGCCTTCTTTACCATCGCCACCGTGCTGGGCGCCCTGTGGGCCGCCGAGGCCTGGGGCGGCTACTGGAGCTGGGACCCGAAGGAGACCTGGGCCCTGATCGTCTGGCTCAACTACGCGGCCTGGCTGCACATGCGGCTGATGAAAGGTTTGCGCGGCACCGTGGCCGCCTGGTGGGCGCTGGTGGGCCTGGCCATCACCACCTTCGCCTTCATCGGCGTCAACATGTTCCTCTCGGGTTTGCACAGCTACGGCACCCTCTGAGCCCGGAACCGCGTAAGGTTTCGGCGGATCACACGACAGACGGGTTGGCGGGCGCGGCATCCCTCGCGTCCGCGCGCCACTGAGGACACGGCCATGATCATCCGAACCGACCGCGACGGTTTCGTCCATTCGCGCAGCAGCGAAATCACCCCGCGCCACGCCTACCTGGGGCGCCGCCAATGGCTGGCCGGCCTGGCCGCCGCGGGCGTGGCCTGGGCTTCGCGCGATGCCTGGGCCCAGGCGTCGCCGGCGCGCCCCGGCAAACTGGCCGCTCTGCCGGGCAAGATGTCCTCGGTGGCCGGGGCCACCACGGTGGAAAAGCCCACCAGCTACGAGGATGCCACCAGCTACAACAACTTCTACGAGTTCGGCACCGACAAGAGCGACCCGCTGCAGTACGCGGGCAAGCTCAGGACCCGTCCCTGGACGGTGGAGGTTGAGGGCCTGGTGAACAAGCCCGGCCGCTTCGACCTCGACGCCCTGCTCAAGCTGGCGCCCATGGAAGAGCGCCTCTACCGCCTGCGCTGCGTCGAGGGCTGGTCGATGGTGCTGCCCTGGCAAGGCTATTCTCTGGCCGAGCTCATCAAGCGCGTGGAGCCGCAGGGCAGCGCGAAGTACGTGGAGTTCGTGACGCTGGCCGACAGGCAGCAGATGCCCGGCCTGCGCGCCAACGTGCTGGAGTGGCCCTATGTGGAAGGCTTGCGCCTGGACGAGGCGCAGCACCCGCTCACGCTGCTGGCCTTCGGTCTGTACGGCGAGGTGCTGCCCAACCAGAATGGCGCGCCCGTGCGCTTGGTGGTGCCCTGGAAGTACGGCTTCAAAAGCGGCAAGTCGCTGGTGAAAATCCGCTTCGTCGAGAAGGAGCCGCGCACCTCCTGGAATCTGGCGGCGCCGCAGGAGTACGGTTTCTTCTCCAACGTGAATCCGCAGGTGGCGCACCCGCGCTGGAGCCAGGCGACCGAGCGGCGCATTGGCGAAGGCGGTGGCCTGTTCGCCAAGCGCCGCCCGACGCTGATGTTCAACGGCTACGAAGCGCAGGTGGGCCAGCTCTACGCCGGCATGGACCTGCGCAAGTTCTACTGAGGCCATGGGCTCCGCCCGGACGCCCGAAGGGGCCCGTACCGCGTTGCCCGCGGGGCGTTGGCTGAACCGCGCCGCGGTCCAGCGGGCGCTGCTGCACCCGCTGGCCAAACCCCTGGTATTTGCCGTGTGGCTCCTGCCTTTCGCCTGGCTGTTCTGGGCCGCGGCGGCCGACCGCCTGGGCGCCAACCCCGCCGAGGCGCTGATCCGATCCCTGGGCGACTGGACCTTGCGCGCCCTGGTGCTGGTGCTGCTGGTGACGCCGCTGCGCGTCACCCTAAGCTGGCCGGCGCTGGCGCGCTTTCGGCGCATGCTGGGGCTGTTCGTGTTCTTCTACGCCACGCTGCACTGGCTGGCCTACGCCTGGTTCGACATGGGCTTCGACTGGGCCGAGGTGGTCGCCGACATCCCCAAGCGCCCCTTCATCCTCGTGGGCACGCTGGCCTGGCTGCTGCTGCTCGCGCTGGCGGCCACGTCCTTCAACCGCGCCATCCGCGCGCTGGGGGCGCCGCGCTGGCAGGCCCTGCACCGGCTGGTCTATGCGGTGGCGGCGCTGGCGGTGCTGCACTTCTTCTGGATGCGCGCGGGCAAGCACGACTTCAACGAAGTCGCGGTCTACGCGGTCCTCTTTGCCGCGCTGCTGGGCTGGCGCGCCTGGCGGCGCTGGGGGGCCCCTCAGGGCAGGGGCGTTTCCAGCCGCATCTGATCGGCGGCGGTTTCGCGCTGGCGGATCACGGTGGCCCGGTTGCCATCGACCAGCACCTCGGCGGCGCGGCCGCGCGTGTTGTAGTTGCTGGCCATGCTCATGCAGTAGGCGCCGGCCGACAGCACCGCCAGCCGATCGCCGGCCTGCACCGCCAGCTCGCGGTCACGGCCCAGCCAATCGCCGCTTTCGCAGACAGGGCCGACCACGTCCCAGGTGAGCGGGGCGGTGTCGGTGCGCGCGCGCAGTGGTTCGATGCGGTGGTAGGCCTGGTACATCGCGGGGCGCGGCAAATCGTTCATGGCCGCGTCCACGATGAGGAAGTTCTTGTGTTCCCCGGGCTTGAGGTAGAGCACCTCGGTCAGGCAGACACCGGCGTTGCCCACGATGGAGCGGCCCGGCTCGATCAGGATCTGGCGGTCGCCGAAGCCGCGCGCGTCCAGGCGCTGCAGCAACTGCGCCCACAGCGCGTCGGCGGCGGGAGGCGCATCGCCGCGGTAGTCGATGCCCAGGCCACCGCCGAAGTCGATGTGGCGCAGGCGCAGGCCCAAACCGAGGCCTTCGATGGCGGCGACCAGGTCCAGCACGCGCTCCAGCGCGTCGAGGTAGGGCGCCGCTTGCGTGATCTGCGAGCCGATGTGGCAGTCGATGCCGACCACCTCAAGGCCGCTGCAGGCCGCGGCCTGGCGGTAGGTGTCCAGCACCTCGTCGTGCGCGATGCCGAACTTGTTGTCCTTCAGGCCGGTGGAGATGTAGGGGTGCGTTTGCGCGTCCACGTCGGGGTTGACGCGCACGCTCACGCGCGCGCGCCGCCCGGCCGCGCGCGCGACCTCATCGAGCACGGTCAGCTCGGCGCGGCTCTCGACGTTGAAGCAGCCGATGCCGACATCGAGCGCGCGGCGCATCTCGGCGCGGGTCTTGCCCACACCCGAAAAGATGATGCGTTCGGGCGCGCAGCCAGCGGCCAGCGCACGCTCCAGCTCACCGCCCGAGACGATGTCCAGCCCGCAGCCCGCGCGCACCAGCGTCTGCAGGATGGCCAGCGAGGAGTTGGCCTTCATCGCATAGCAGATGAGGTGCGAGCGCCCGGCGAGGCCGCGCTGGTACGCGCCCAGGGCCTGCAGCATGGCGGCCTGGCTGTAGACGAAGAGTGGGGTGCCGTGGGCCCGGGCCAGGCTGTCGAGGCTCAGGTCCTCGATGTGCAGTTCACCGTGACGTTGCGTCAGGAAGGCGGGCAGGGGCGACAGGGGCATTGTTGGCGGGCTTGGGCGTGGTCTCGGGGCTCTTGGGGGGCGGCAGGTAGAGCGGACCCTTCTGGCCGCAAGCCGCCAAGCCCGACAGCAGCAGCGACAAGGCCATGACCCGAGCGGGGCCTGAACAGCGACCTAGAATGCGCAGCCACCCAAACATCCGCGCATTGTATGACCGACCTCGAATACCAGGATCGCGCCGAGGCCCTGTTGCGCGCCATCGAACTGAACTGCGACCGCATCAACGAAGACAGCGATGCGGACATCGACAACCAGCGCGTGGGCGGCATGATCACACTCACCTTTGCCAACCGCAGCCAGATCGTGATCAACCTGCAGAAGCCGCTGCACGAGGTGTGGATGGCCGCACGCGCCGGCGGCTTTCACTACAGGCACGATGGCCGCGCCTGGCAAGACACCAAGGGCAACGGCGAGTTCTTCGAGAACCTGTCGCGTTACGCGAGCGAGCAGTCGGGCGAGGCGCTGCGCTTCAGTTCCTGAACAGATCCAGGATGCTGCGCCGGTTCTCCACCGGCGGCTGCTGCGGCGGCGGCGCGATCGGCACGCCATTGGCATCGACCGCCGCGCCGGCGGGCGCGCCAGGCCAGGGATCCGCCAGGCCCAGGCCATGCACGCCATTGCCCGGGCCGTATTCTTCGTAGTACCACTCGCCGCCGATGTTGACCACGCCGGGCGGTGCGCTATAGGTAGCCACGGGCACGTTCTTCAGCATCTCCTGCATGAAGGAAATCCAGATCGGCAGCGCCAGGCCACCGCCGGTTTCGCGGCTGCCCAGGTTGCGCGGCGTGTCGTAGCCCACCCAGGCCGCGGCGGCCAGCGTGGGCTGGTAGCCGACAAACCAGGCGTCCACCGCGTCGTTGGTGGTGCCGGTCTTGCCATACAGGTCGGGCCGCTTGAGGGTGGCCTGCGCGCGCGCCGCGGTGCCTGAGCGGGTGATCTCCTGCAGCAGGCTGTTCATGATGAAGGCGTTGCGCGGCTCGATCGCCTGCGGCGCGTTGTCCAGCGTGGTCTGGGGCGCCTCGAACAGCACGTGCCCGCGCGCGTCCGTCACGCGGGTGATCAGCAGGGGCGTCACGCGGTGGCCGCCGTTGGCGAACACCGAATAGGCCGTGACCATCTGCAGCGGCGTGACCGAACCGGCGCCCAGCGCCATGGTGAGGTAGGGCGGGTGCTTGTCGGCCTCGAAGCCGAAGCGCGTGACCCAGTTCTGCGCGTTCTGCGTGCCCACCAGCTGCAGCACGCGAATGGACACCATGTTCTTGGACTTGGCCAGCGCGCGGCGCACCGACATCGGACCTTCGAACTGGCCGTCGTAGTTCTTCGGCTCCCAGGGCTTGCCGCCCGTATCGGCGGCGGAATAGAACAGTGGCGCATCGTTCACCACCGTCATTGGCGTCAGGCCCTTTTCCAGCGCGGCGGAATAGATGAAGGGCTTGAAGCTGGACCCCGGCTGGCGCCAGGCCTGGGTGGCGTGGTTGAACTTGTTCTTGTTGAAGTCGAAGCCGCCGATGACGGCCGCGATGCGGCCATTGCGCGGGTCCAGCGCAATGAAGGCGGACTCGACCTCGGGCAATTGCGTCACGCGCCAGGATTTGTCGCCCACCTTGACGATGCGCACGACGGCGCCCGGGCGCAGCTTGATGTTCGGCCCGGCCTTGTCCGACAGGCCGCTTTGCACCGGCTTGAGGCCTTCACCGGTGATCTCGATCGGGTCGCCGTCCTGACGCACCACCACCACCTTGCGTGGGTCGGCCTGGAGCACCACGGCCGACAGCAGGTCCCCGTTGTCGGGGCGTTCCGCGAGGGCCTCGTCAATGGCCGTGTCGCGTTCCTGCGGGTCCTCGGGCAGGTTGATGAACAGTTCCGGGCCGCGGTAGAACTGCCGGCGCTCGTAGTCCAGCACGCCCTGGCGCACGGCGCGGTAGGCGGCTTCCTGGGCGCGCGGGTCGATGGTGGTGGACACCACCAGGCCGCGCGTGTACGCGGCCTCGCCATACTGGGCCACGATGGCCTGGCGAACCATCTCGGCGGCAAACTCCGCGCGCAGGCCGTCGTCCATCGCCCCCCGGTGGACCTTGACCTCCTGGGCTTTGGCCTCTTCGGCCTGTTGGGCGGTGATGAAGCCGTTCTCGACCATGCGGTCGATGATGTACAGCTGGCGCGTGCGGGCGCGCTTGGGATTGCGGACCGGGTTGTAGGCCGAAGGCGCCTGCGGCAGTCCCGCGAGCATGGCAGCCTCGGCGATGGTCACGTCCTTCAGCGGTTTGCCAAAGTAGATCTGCGAGGCCGACGCGAAGCCATACGCTCGCCGGCCCAGGAAGATCTGGTTCATGTAGATCTCGAGGATCTGCTCCTTGGTGAGCATGTGCTCCAGTTTGAAGGTGAGCAGCACCTCGTAGATCTTGCGCGTGTAGCTCTTTTCCGCCGACAGGTAGACGTTGCGCGCCACCTGCATGGTGATGGTGGAGGCGCCCTGGCTCTTGGCCTCGCGCAGGTTGGCCAGCGCGGCGCGCACCATGCCGCGGTAGTCCACGCCGCTGTGCTCGAAGAAGCGCGCGTCTTCGATGGCCAGCACCGCGTGCTTCATCACGTCGGGGATCTGGTCGATGGTCAGCAGGTTGCGCCGCTCTTCACCGAACTCGCCGATGAGCTGGCCATCCACGGCGAGCACGCGCAAAGGCAGCTTGGGGCGGTAGTCGGCCAGGCCCGTGACGTCGGGCAGATTGGGGTAGGCCACCGCCAGGGCGATGCCAAGGGCCATCAGCATGGCCGCAACACCTGCCGCCGCCAGTCCGGCGACAACCACCACCAAGCGACCGATCCAGATGAGCGTGCGGGGCGCCGCAGATACTGCCTTGGCAGGAGCCGCGCGAGAGGGCTGGGATTCTTGGGGCATGCGAACTCGGACTGGAAACGTGCCGCATTTTAGAAGTCGACCAAGGTGCCGACATGGAATGAACGGAACGTAGGGGTTTGGGCTTGTGGACCGGATTGTCGGTGGGCGTTCAGGCCGTCGTATCGGCCCTTCATCCCGTCGGCTTTTGACAACGTTTCGATTTGTGCGTTTGGCAAAAAATCTTTGCCGCTCAATGGGCTTACTGCTAGCATTGAAGTGAATTCTTAAGTCTGGCGTAGTACATCGCCACGCGATTTGGGGGCCATCTTGATCTCACTGGGATCGCTATTCAGCCGAGAGCCAGCGCCGCTGCTGGGCATCGACGTGAGTTCGTCGAGCGTCAAGCTTGTCGAGCTCAGCCGCAACCGCGCCGGCGAGTTCGTGCTGGAGCGCTGCGCCATGGAACCGCTGGAACGCGGCTGGATCACCGACGGCAACATCGAAAAATTCGATGAGGTGGCCGACGCGGTGCGCCGGGTGGTGCGCAAGAGCGGCAGCAAGACGAAGAACGTGGCCCTGGCGTTGCCGGCCTCGGCGGTGATCACCAAGAAAATCGTTCTGCCGGGTGGCATGAGCGACAAGGAGCTCGAGGCGCAGGTCGAGTCCGAGGCCAACCAGTACATCCCGTTCTCGCTCGACGAGGTGAGCCTCGATTTCTGCGTCGTCGGCCCCAGCGCGACGTCCGTGGGCGATGTCGAGGTGCTGATCGCCGCCTCCCGCAAGGAAAAGGTGTCCGACCGGCAAGGCCTGGCCGAAGCCGCGGGTCTCAAGCCCGTGGTCATGGACGTCGAGTCCTATGCGTCGCGGCTGGCCGCCGGCCGCGTGATCGAAACCTTGCCGAACCAGGGGGTGGACGCGCTGGTGGCGCTGTTCGAGATCGGCTCCATGACCACGAGTCTGCAGGTCATTCGCAACGACGAAGTGCTCTACGAGCGCGACCAGGCCTTTGGTGGCGGTCAGCTCACCCAGCTCATCATCCGCCAGTACGGTTTTTCGCCCGACGAGGCCGAAGCCAAGAAGCGCTCGGGTGACCTACCGGAGGACTACCAGAGCGCCGTGCTGGAGCCGTTTATTGAGAGCCTTTCCCAGGAAATCGGCCGCGCGCTGCAGTTTTTCTTCACCAGCACGCCGTACAACAAGATCGACCACATCCTGCTGGCCGGCGGCAGCGCCGCCTTGCTGGGGCTCACCGAGGCGGTGACCCACCAAACCTCGTTCGCGTGCATGCTGATCAACCCGTTCGACGCGATGGAACTGGGGGCGGGTGTTCAGGCGCGAAAGATCTCACGTGAGGCGCCGGCCTACCTGACGTCCACCGGGCTGGCGCTGCGGAGGTTCTACCAATGATCCTCATCAACCTGCTGCCCCACCGCGAGGCAGCGCGCAAGCGCCAGAAGGAACAGTTCTATACGCAGCTGGGCTTGTCGGCGCTGCTGGGGGGCATCATCGGTGGCGCCGTCTTCACGTGGTACCAGGGGCAGATCTCCATCCAGCAAGACCGCAACCAATTCCTGACCCAGGAGATCGCCAAGCTGGACGCGGAAATCAAGGACATTGCCACGCTGCAGCAGCAAATCGCGTCGCTGCGGGCGCGCCAGACGGCCGTCGAGGACCTTCAGGCGGGCCGCAACCTGCCGGTCTATCTGCTGGAGGAGCTCGTCAATCAACTGCCCAAGGGGGTGTTCCTGCGGTCGATGAAGCAGGAAAACATGAGTGTGCTGTTGACGGGCACGGCACAGTCGCAGGAGCGGGTGTCCGAGCTGTTGCGCAATCTGTCCAACAACAGCCCCGCCTTGACGCGCCCTGAGCTGGTGGAGATCGTGTCCGCCAACGCGGCCATCAGTGGCGCCGATGCGCGGCGCGTGGCCAACTTCACCATGCGCGTGACCTTGCGCAAGCCGGCGGTCACGCCGGCGCCGGTCACGCCAGCCACCGCACCCGCGGCGGGCAAAGTCTGACCCGGGGTGGCGTGATGGCGAAGAAGTCGAGCATCAATATCGATTTGAAGGGCGTGCAGGACAAGCTGCGCGCCCAGTTCACCGGTCTCGATCCCAACGATCCGTCCTTGTGGCCGGCGCTGCCCCGAAACCTGCTGTTCGTGGCCGTGTGCTTGGGCGTCGTGGCCGCGCTGTGGTTCGTCTGGCTCAAGGGCGTCGACGAAGAGCTGGTGGCCGAGAAGGCCCGTGAAGAGCAACTGCGCACCACCTACCGCAGCAAGCTGGTGCAGGCCGTCAACCTGGACGCCCTGCGCAAGCAGCTGGAGCAGGTCCAGCAGTACGTGACGCAGCTGGAGAAGCAACTGCCCAGCAAGGCCGAAATGGACGCCTTGTTGTCCGACATCAACCAAGCCGGTCTGGGCCGCAGTCTGCAGTTTGAACTGTTCCGTCCCGGACAGGTGGTGGTCCGTGAGTACTACGCCGAGTTGCCCATCGTCATACGGGTCACGGGCAAATACCACGACGTCGGCCTGTTCGCCGCTGATATCGCCAACCTGTCGCGCATCGTCACCTTGAACAACCTCAGCCTGACGCCCATCGCCACCCGCGACGGTTACTTGACGATGGAGGGCGTGGCCAAGACCTTCCGGTACCTGGACCCCGAGGAAATCGCGGCCCAGCAAAAAGCGAAGGGGGCAAAGCAGTGAGCCGCCTCGCCCCCTACGCCTTGTTGGTCCTGGGCCTTGTGCTGGCGGGCTGTACCTCGTCCGGGCAGGACGAGCTGCGGTCCTGGATGCAGGCCGAGCGCAATTCGATCAAACCGTCGGTTCAGCCGATTCCCGAACCCACGCGGTTCGAGCCCCAGCCCTACAGTGTCGAGCGCGAAACGCCGCCTTTCAGCACGGAAAAGCTGGCCAGCCTGCTGCGCGGCACGCAATCGGCAAGCGCCGCCAATGCCGCGCTGATCGAGCCCGAGCTGGCGCGTCGGCGACAGCCACTCGAGGCCTTCCCCCTGGACTCCATGACCATGGTCGGCAGCCTGGACCGTTCGGGGGAACTGGTGGCGCTGATCAAGGTGGACCGCCTGCTGTACCAGGTGCGTCAAGGACAGTACCTGGGACAGAACTTCGGACGCGTAACCCGCATCACCGAGACCGAAGTCGCCCTGCGCGAAATCGTGCAGGACCCGTCGGGTGAATGGATCGAGCGCCCCACGGCGCTGCAGCTAGTAGAGGACGCTAAATGAAAAAGCCAGAACAGGCGACCGCTGGAACGGCGTGGGGGCGGAGGATGGTCAAGGGGGGGCTGGTTCTCGGTCTCGTCCTGTCGGCCTGCTGGGCGCAGGCGCAGTCTGCGATCCAGTCGGTCACCGGTGGGATTCAAAGTGGTGCCGAGGTGGTCCGGATCAACCTGTCCGAACCCCTGAAGGCCACGCCGTCTAGCTTCACTGTGCAGTCGCCCGCGCGCATCGCCCTGGACTTTCCGGGCGTGGCCAATGCCATGGGGCGCAGCACCGTTGACATCAACGAAGGCAATCTCCGTTCGGCCACCGTGGTTCAGGCGGGCGAACGCACGCGGGTGGTGATCAACCTGAAGCAGCCGGCGCCGTTCCAGACGCGCGTCGAGGGCAACAGCCTGCTGGTGGTCATGGAGCGTCCCGAAGCGGTGACGGCCCAAACCAATCCGCCGACGCATTTTGCCGAGAGCCGCAACCTGGACGTCAGCTCGCTGCGCGACATCGACTTCCGCCGCGGCACGGGCAATACGGGGCGTGTCGTCGTCGAGTTGCCGAACAACCAGGTCGGTGTCGACATCCGCCAGCAGGGCACGGGCCTCGTGGTGGAGTTCCTGAAGAGTTCCCTGCCCGAGGGCTTGCGCCGCCGCCTGGATGTGACCGACTTCGGCACGCCGGTGCAGTCGGTGACCACCACGCAGACGGGTGACCGCGTGCGCATGGTGGTGGCGGCGGCGGGCAACTGGGAGCATTCCGCGTACCAGAGCGACAACCAGTTCGTGCTGGAGGTGCGCGAGCAACGCGTGGATCCCAACAAGCTCAGCCAAGGCCCGGGCTACACCGGGGAGAAGCTGTCGCTGAACTTCCAGAACATCGAAGTCCGTGCCCTGCTGCAGGTCATCGCCGACTTCACGAACTTCAACATCGTGACCTCCGACTCTGTGGCGGGTTCGGTCACCCTGCGCCTGAAGGATGTGCCCTGGGACCAGGCGCTGGACATCATCATGCAGGCCAAGGGCCTGGGCCTGCGCAAGTCGGGCAACGTGCTGTGGATCGCCCCGCGCGATGAAATCGCGGCCCGCGAGAAACAGGAGCTGGAAGCGCGCGCCACCGTGGAGAGCCTTGAGCAGGTGCGCACGCAATCGTTCCAGATGAATTACGCCAAGGCGTCCGACATCGCCACGCAACTGACGGCCGGGTCGTCGTCGACGGTCAGCAGCGGAGGCAATTCCGGCAACGCGCGCATCCTGTCCCCCCGTGGCAGCGTGATCGCCGAGCCGCGAACCAACCAGTTGTTCGTGACGGACATTCCTTCACGCCTGGCGCAGGTGCAGGAACTGATCACCAAGCTCGATATCCCGATCCGCCAGGTGCTGATCGAGGCGCGCATCGTGGAAGCCGACGACGACTTCAGCAAATCCATCGGCGTGCGTCTGGGCGGTGGCGTGCGGGACTT
>NZ_MKSS01000167.1:0-2526 GCF_001897365.1 Hydrogenophaga sp. 70-12 | reverse complement strand
CGGCCAGGCTCACCACGGGGATCTCGGGGTCGCTCAGGTGCGCGATGGCCGCGCGCACGGCGTCCAGCGAAGGGGGGTCGCGCAGCGCCGCGTCCATGGCCTCACCACACGGCTTGGGGGTGCTCGCGCGCCAGGCTCTGCATCTCGGCGAGCAGGAAGCCCATGTGTTCGGAGTGCAGGCCGCGCTTGCCCTGCGTCACGTAGCCGCCGTCGGCGGGGCGCCGCAGCGTGGCCTCGGTCAGCACCTCGTCCACCAGCGCATCCCAGGCGGGCTTGAGTTCGGCGAGGGCCACGCCGGTGCCACTGGCCACGGCGGCGGACTCGGCCTCGTCGCCGGTCCAGAACTCTTGGGTGTGCGGCATGAGGTGGTCCAGCGCGGCCTGCGCGCGCGCGCGGCTCTGATCGGTACCGTCGCCCAGACGCACCAGCCAGTCGCCAGCGTGGCTCAGGTGGTAGCGCACCTCCTTGAGCGACTTGGCCGCGATGGCGGCGAGCTGCGGATCGGCGCTGGCCTGCAGGCGCTCCCACCACAGGTTCATGAGCGCAGCGTAGAGCACGTTGCGCACGGTGGTGGTGGCGAAGTCGCGGTCGGCGCGCGCGGGGCCGGCGAGCGGGCCGTGGTGTGGCAGCTCCAGCAGGGTGAAGTTGCGGAACTCGTGCGTGGCGCGGAAGTAGGCCAGGCTGTCTTCGGTCAGGGCGCCATCGGCGCGCGCGCCTTGCAGGTGGGCGAAGCGCTTGGCCTGCGCGGGGTCGGCGTTGATGAGCGCGGCCGCGTGCTGGTAGAGCAGGCGCGCCTGGCCCAGGTGGTCGAGCGCGTGGTTGGCCAGGGCCAGGTCCTCTTCCAGGATGGGCCCGTGGCCGCACCACTCGGCGTTGCGCTGGCCGAGCACGAGGGCGTTGTCGGCCAGGTGCAGCACATAGTCAACAGGCGCCGAGCTCATCACATGTGCCCCACTTTGTCCGGGATCTCGTAGAAGGTCGGGTGGCGGTAGACCTTGTCGGCGGCGGGATCGAAGAAGGCGTCCTTCGAATCCGGTTCGCTCGCGGTGATGCTGGCCGAGGGCACGACCCAGATGCTCACGCCTTCCTGGCGGCGCGTGTACACGTCGCGCGCCATCTGCAGGGCGTGGCGCGCGTCGCTGGCGTGCAGGCTGCCGCAGTGCTTGTGCTCCAGGCCCTGCTTGCTGCGGACGAAGACCTCCCACAGCGGCCATTCCTTCAATGCCGGGGTGCTCATGCGGCCTCCTTCATGGTGCGTTGTGCTTGCTTGCGCGCGTGGGCCAGGGCGGCCTCGCGCACCCAGGCGCCGTCTTCCCAGGCCTTCACGCGGGTGGCCAGGCGCTCCTTGTTGCAGGGGCCGTTGCCGTTCACCACCTGCCAGAACTCGTCCCAGTCGATGGCGCCGAAGTCGTGCTGGCCGCGCTCGGCGTTCCACTTCAGTTCGGGGTCGGGCAGGGTGACGCCCAGCACCTCGGCCTGCGGCACGGTGGCGTCGACGAACTTCTGGCGCAGGGCGTCGTTGCTGATGCGCTTGATGCCCCAGCGCATGCCCTGCACGCTGTTGGGGCTGTTGTCGTCGGGCGGGCCGAACATGGCCAGGCACTTCCACCACCAGCGGTTCACCGCGTCCTGCACCATGGCCTTCTGCTCGTCCGTGCCCTGCATCATGGTCAGCAGCGACTCGTAGCCCTGGCGCTGGTGGAAGCTCTCTTCCTTGCAGACGCGGATCATGGCGCGCGCGTAGGGGCCGTAGCTGCAGCGGCACAGGGGGATCTGGTTCATGATCGCCGCGCCGTCCACCAGCCAGCCGATCACGCCCACGTCGGCCCAGGTGAGGGTGGGGTAGTTGAAGATGGAGCTGTACTTGGCGCGGCCGCTGTGCAGCGCGTCGACCATTTGGTCGCGGCTGGTGCCCAGGGTCTCGGCGGCGCTGTAGAGGTACAGGCCGTGGCCGCCCTCGTCCTGAACCTTGGCCAGCAGGATGGCCTTGCGCTTGAGGCTGGGCGCGCGGCTGATCCAGTTGCCCTCGGGCAGCATGCCCACGATCTCGCTGTGCGCGTGCTGGCTGATCTGGCGCACCAGGGTCTTGCGGTAGGCCTCGGGCATCCAGTCGCGCGGCTCGATCTTGCCGTCGGCGTCGATCACGGCATCGAAGTGGGCCTGCAGGGCGGGGTCGGCGGCGGCTGGCACGGCCTGGGGGCCGGGGGCGGTGCCGTCGGGCACGTTGAAGGATTGCGTGTACATGCGCGGTCTCCTCGGCGGGTGGGGCTCTGGCCGCGCAGTGTACCAAGTTAGCCGACCGGCCGGTCGGTTAATTTTTTTGCCGCGATGGATGGGGGCCGGGGCCCGTCCGCGCCGGGCCGCGCGGTTCAGCCCGAGTGTTCCAGCGTGTGGCCTTGGCCGCGCCCACGGCCCAGCGCGCCCACCAGCAGCGGCAGGGCCTCGGCCAGCCCGGCGTGCAGGGTGTGCGGCGGGTTGATCACGAACACGCCGCTGGCCGTCAGGCCCGGGCGCTCGTCCGGGCCC
>NZ_MKSS01000166.1:0-13481 GCF_001897365.1 Hydrogenophaga sp. 70-12 | reverse complement strand
CTCTGGAAGCGCGCGTAGGGGCACATGTACTTGCACACCTGCTCGCGCAGGAAGCCCGCGTTGCCGTAGGTGGCCAGGCCGTAGAACAGGATCCAGAAGGTCTGCCAGGGCCCGAGCGACAGGCTGGCCACCAGGCCCGCGAGCTCACGGATCGGCGTGAAGTAGCCGACGAAGGTGAAGCCCGTCCACAGCGACAGCGCGCCCCACAGCCCGTGCTTGAGCGCGCGTTTGCCGAACTTGGCCGCGCTCATGGGCGCGGCGTCCAGGCGCAGCCGCGCGGAGCGATCGCCCTCGACCCGGCGCTCGATCCACATGAAAATTTCCGTGTACACCGTCTGCGGGCAGGTGAAGCCGCACCACAGGCGCCCGGCCACCGCCGTGAACAGGAACAGCGCCAGCGCCGAAATGACCAGCAGCCCGGTGAGGTAGATGAAGTCCTGCGGATACAGGATCAGGTCGAACAGGTAGAAGCGCCGCGCCTCCAGGTCGAACAGCACGGCCTGGCGGCCGTTCCAGGGCAGCCAAGCCAGGCCGTAGAACACCAGCTGCGTGGCCCACACGAAAAACCAGCGCCAGCGCGCGAACACGCCAGTGACCGAGCGCGACTGAATCTTCTCCTGCGCGGCATAGAGCGAAACGACGATTTCCTCGTCGTCGCCGGGCGGCGCGGGCTGGATCGGAATGGTCTTCATGTCGTCTGGCGGGCCCGACGCGCGGGCCGCCGCCGGGTCCTCAGGGTTTGGCGGGCCGGTTCGACAGGCCCCACACGTAGGCCGTCAGCACGCGGATCTGGTCGGCGTTGAGCAGCTGGTTCTGCGCCGGCATGCGGTTGTCGATGCCGTTGGTGATGGCGCGCACGATGGCCTCCTCGCCCCAGCCGTGCAGCCACACACCGTCGGTGAGGTTGGGCGCGCCCAGCGCGGTGTTGCCCTTGCCGTCCATGCCGTGGCAGGCCGCGCAGGCGGCGAACTTGGTTCGGCCCTGCGAGGCGCGCACGCGGTCGTGCGGGCTGTTGGACAGGCTGAGCACGTAGTGGGCGACGTTGCGCACATCGTCGGCGCTGCCCACGGCCGCGGCCATGGGCGGCATCACGCCGTGGCGGCCCTGGGTGATGGTGGTCTCGATGGCCGCGGGCTCGCCACCGTGCAGCCAGTCGCCGTCGGTGAGGTTGGGGAAGCCCTTGGAGCCGCGCGCGTCCGAGCCGTGGCACTGGGCACACTGGTTCATGAACAGGCGCTCGCCGATCGCCATGGCCTGCGCATCGCCGGCCAGGCGCTCGGGCGGCTGGTCGTGGAACTGCGCGTACAGCGGCGCGATGGCTTCCTGGTGGCGCTGCACCTCGACGGTGTGCTGGCCGCTGGACGTCCAGCCCAGCACGCCCGCGTAGCGGCCGTACATGGGGTACAGCAGGCCATAGGCCAGGGCGAAAACGATGGTGATGACGAACAGCCAGACCCACCAGCGCGGCAGCGGGTTGTTGAGTTCGCGCAGGTCGCCGTCCCACACGTGGCCGGTCGTGTTGTCCTGGCCCGGCTTGACCTTGGTGGTGCCGGCCACCCACAGCAGCACGCCGCAGGCCAGGATGCTGACCACCGTGATGGCGCCGACGTAGATGGACCAGAAGTCGCTGGTGAAATCGCTCATGATGGTTCCCGTGTGTGGGGGTGGCTCATTCGTCCTGGAACGGCAGGCGGGCCGCCTCGTCGAAGCGCTCGCGGTTGCGGCGCGACCAGGCCCAGGCCACGATGCCCAGGAAGACCAGCAGGCTGATGACGGTAACGATGGAACGCAGGGTGTTGATGTCCATGGCAGCCTCTCCTTATTTCAAGGCGGTGCCCAGCACCTGCAGGTAGGCGATGAGCGCGTCCATCTCGGTCTTGCCCTTCGCCGCCTCGCTGGAGGCGGTGATCTCCTCGTCGCTGTAGGGTGCGCCCAGGGTGCGCAGCGCCTTCATGCGCGCCGGCAGGCCAGCGGCGTCGACGGTTTTCTTCTCCAGCCAGCTGTAGGCCGGCATGTTGGACTCGGGCACCACGTCGCGCGGGTTGTTCAGGTGGATGCGGTGCCATTCGTCGCTGTAGCGGCCGCCCACGCGCGCCAGGTCGGGGCCGGTGCGCTTGCTGCCCCACTGGAAGGGGCGGTCGTAGACGAACTCGCCGGCCACCGAGTAGTGGCCGTAGCGCAGGGTCTCGGCCTGGAAGGGGCGGATCATCTGCGAGTGGCAGTTGTAGCAGCCTTCTTTCACGTACACGTCGCGGCCCGCGAGCTGCAAGGCGGTGTAGGGCTTGAGCCCTTCCACCGGTTGCGTGGTGGATTTCTGGAAGAACAGCGGCACGATCTCGACCAGGCCGCCGACCGAGACCACCAGGACGATCAGCACGATCATCAGGAAGTTGCTGGTCTCGATGCGCTCGTGCGTGAAGCCGGTGGGTTTGTCTTGTTGCGACATGCGATTCACCTCAGGCGTGGGCGGGTTGGGCGGCCGGAATGCGCACCGGCTCGATGCGGCCGTTGCGCGCCGTCATCACCGTGTTCCAGAGCATCACGCACATGCCGGCCAGGTACAGCAAGCCCCCGGCCAGGCGGATGACGTAGAAGGGGAAGGTCGCCTTGACCGATTCGACGAAGGTGTAGGTCAGGCTGCCATCGGGGTTGACGGCGCGCCACATCAGGCCCTGCATCACGCCGGCGATCCACATGGCGGCGATGTAGAGCACGATGCCGATGGTGGCGATCCAGAAGTGCAGCTCGATCGCGGGCACCGAGTACATCTTCTTCTGGCCGTACAGGCGCGGGATCAGGTAGTACATGGAGCCCATGGTCACCAGGCCCACCCAGCCCAGCGCGCCCGAGTGCACGTGGCCGATGGTCCAGTCGGTGTAGTGCGACAGCGCGTTCACCGTCTTGATGGACATCATCGGACCCTCGAAGGTCGACATGCCGTAGAACGAGAGCGAGACGATCAGGAAGCGCAGGATCGGGTCGTCGCGCAGTTTGTGCCAGGCGCCCGACAGCGTCATGATGCCGTTGATCATGCCGCCCCAGCTGGGCGCCAGCAGGATCAGCGAGAACACCATGCCCACGGACTGCGCCCAGTCAGGCAGCGCGGTGTAGTGCAGGTGGTGCGGACCCGCCCACATGTAGGTAAAGATCAGCGCCCAGAAGTGCACGATGGACAGCCGGTACGAATACACCGGGCGCTCGGCCTGCTTGGGGATGAAGTAGTACATCATCCCCAGGAAGCCGGCCGTGAGGAAGAAACCCACGGCGTTGTGGCCGTACCACCACTGCACCATCGCGTCCTGCACGCCCGCGTAGGCCGAGTAGCTCTTGGTGAGGCTCACCGGCAGGGCCGCGCTGTTGACGATGTGCAGCAGCGCCACGGCCAGGATGAACCCGCCGAAGAACCAGTTGGCTACGTAGATGTGGCGCACCTTGCGCAGGCCGATGGTGCCGAAGAACACCACCGCATACGCCACCCACACCAGCGCGATCAGGATGTCGATCGGCCACTCGAGCTCGGCGTATTCCTTGCCCTGTGTCATGCCCATGGGCAGCGTGATGGCCGCCAGCACGATGACCACCTGCCAGCCCCAGAAGGTGAAGGCGGCCAGACCGTCGGAGAACAGCCGGACCTGGCTGGTGCGCTGCACCACGTAGTAGCTGGCGGCGAACAGGCCGCAGCCGCCGAAAGCGAAGATGACCGCGTTGGTGTGCAGCGGTCGCAAGCGGCCGTAGCTGAGCCATTCGATGCCCAGGTTGAGGGCCGGCCAGGTGAGCTGCGCGGCGATGATCACGCCGACGAGCATGCCCACCACGCCCCAGAAAACGGTGGCCAGGGCGAACTGCCTGACCACCTTGTCGTTGTAGACCGTGGGGTCGGCGGATGCCTTGTTGTTGACGGCCATGCGGATACTCCTCTCGATGTTGCACCGGGAGTGTCCCGGCCCGGCGGCCGGACCGGCTTGACCTAGGTCAAGCCGGTGTCATTCCTCGTGGAGGATGCGTTCGCCTTCGCGCTCGACGCCGTCGAACTGGCCCGACTGCAGCGCCCACCAGAACACGCCGATGACGCCAAAGACGATGAGGACCGACAGCGGGATCAACAGGTACAGGACATCCATGGCGACTCAGCCTTTCGGTGCGGGTTCGGGGCGGCTCAGGCGCCAGGCGTTGCCGATGACCAGCAGCGAGCTGGCGGCCATGCCCAGGCCAGCCAGCCAGGGCGGCATCCAGCCGATCAGCGCCAGCGGCACGCAGACCGCGTTGTAGAGCGCCGCCCAGGCCAGGTTCTGGCGCACCACGCGCCGCGTGCGCCGGGCCTGCAGCAGGCTGTCCACCACGTCCATCACGCGCCCGCCCTGCACCACGGCGTCGCTGCGCGCCTGCGCCAGCGGCGCGGCGCGGCCGAGCGCGAAGGACGCGTCGGCCCAGGCCAGCACGGGGCCGTCGTTCAAGCCGTCGCCCACCATGGCGACGCGCCAGCCTTGGCGCTGCAGGGCCTGAACCTCGGCCAGCTTGCGCTCGGGCGTGGCCTCGGCCAGCACATGGTCCACGCCCACGGCCTGGCCAATGCGGTGGGCCTGCGAGGCGCGGTCGCCCGACAGCAGCCATGTCTGCATTCCCAGGGCGCGCAGGCGCTGCACGGCCACGCGCGCGTCCTCGCGCAGGCCCTCGCTGAGGGTGATGGTGGCCAGCCAGCCGTGCTCGTCGACCAGGTAGGTGCGCGGGCCTTCGGCGTCGTGCTCGGGCATGGCGCCGGTGAACAGGGGCGAACCGAGCTTGAGCCAGCGACCGTTGGCCAGGCGCGCGGAAATGCCCTGCCCCGGCTCCTCGTGCCAATCGAACAGGGGCTCGTCGGCCGGCGGAGCCGCCGCCGCGACGGCGCGCGCCACCGGGTGCAGCGAATCGCGCGCCAGCGCGGCCGCCAGCGCCAGCACCTGGGAGCGGTCGGCGCCGCTGCGCAGCAGCACCTCGCGCAGCATCAGGTGCTCGCGCGTCAGCGTGCCGGTCTTGTCGAACACCACGGCGTTCACCGAGGCCATGGACTCCAGGGCCTGCAGGCGGCGCACCAGCACGCCGCGGCGTGCCAACGCGCCGGCCGAGGCCAGCATGGCCGCCGGCGTGGCCAGCGACAGCGCGCAGGGACAAGTGACGATGAGCACGGCCACGGCGATGGCCAGGGCGCGCGAGGGATCGACCTGCCACCAGGCAAAGGCGGCGGCGGCGGCGGCCAGCATCACCAGCACCAGGAAGGGCCCGGCGATGCGGTCGGCCAGCACGGCCAGACGCGGCTTGTCGGTGGCGGCGCGCTCCATCAGCCGCACGATCTGGGCGTAGCGCGTGTCCACGCCCACGCGGTCGAGCCGCAGGCGCACCGGCCCGGCGAGGTTGAGGCTGCCGGCCACCAGGGCATCGCCGCAGCGCCGCGTCTGCGGGCGCGCCTCGCCGGTGAGCAAGGCCTCGTCGACCGAGGCGCGCGCGTCGAGCAGCACGCCGTCGCCAGGGAAGGCCTCGCCGGCGCGCACCCAGACCACGTCACCGGCCGCCAGCCGGCGCACCGAGACGGTTTCGCGCGCGCCGTCCGCGCGCTCGCGCTCGCAGGTGGCGGGCAGGCGGTTGATCAGCGCGTCCAGCGCGCCGGCCGTGCGCTGGCGCAGGCGCGCCTCCAGGTAGCGCCCGCCGAGCAGGAAGAACACGAACATCGTGAGCGAGTCGAACCAGACCTCATGCCCCCAGGGGCCGCTGGGGTCGAAGGTGGCGGCCGAGCTGGCGAGGAAGGTGACCAGGATGCCCACGGACACCGGTGTGTCCATGCCGACGCGGCGGGCCTTGAGATCGGCCCAGGCGCGTTCGAAGAAAGGGCCGCTGGCGAAGAACACCACCGGCAGGCTGATGACCCAGCTGGCCCAGCGCAGCAGCTGTTCGATGTCGGGCGGGATGTCGCCCGGCGCGGCCACGTAGGCGGGCCACGCGTACATCATCACCTGCATCATGCAGAAGCCGGCGACGAACAGGCGCCACAGGGCCTGGCGGGTCTCGCGCAGGCGCTCGTCGATGGACAGGGCCTGCTGCAGCGGCAGCAGGCGGTAGCCGCGGTCGCCCACGCGCCGGGCCACTTCCGACAGGCGCACCCGGTCGGGGTCCCAGCGCAGCTGGAGGCGGCGCGTGCCGGCGTGCACGCGAACCAGTTCCACGCCGGGCACGCTGTCCAGCGCGGACTCGATGGTGTCGGCGCAGGCCGCGCAGTACATGCCCTGCACCACCAGCACCGACTCGCGCTGCGCGTCCACCCCGTCCACGGGCTGGGTGAACGCGGCCTGCTCGACGGGGTCGTCGAGCACGGCGAAGTCATCGGTGACCGTGAGGGGGCCCCGGTGCTCGCTCGACCAGGTGGCGGAACTCATGGGGGCGTAGGGTACTCGCAAAGGCTGCGCCATCCCCTTGACGCAGGTCAAGCCGGGCGGTGCCGCCCGGGGGTAGCCTGGGGCTCCGTTTCATCATTCCATGAGGAGAAGAACCATGTACAAGCGCATCCTCGTCGCCACCGATGGCTCCAAGCTGTCCCAGAAGGCAGTGGAGCACGCCCTGTCCCTGGCGGACCTGACCGGGGCCGAAGTGGTGGCCCTGAAGGTGGTGCCGCGCTACCCGCAGACCTATTTCGAAGGCGGCGTGACCCTGGCGGCCTCCGAGGTGGCCCGCATCGAGAAGCAGTGGCAGACGGACGCCATGGACGCGGTGAACGCGGTCAAGGCGGCCGGGCAACTGCTGGAAGTGAAGGTCAAGCCGGTCACGGCCAAGGGTGACCTGATCGCGGAAGCCATCATCGCCACGGCCAAGAAGCAGAAGTGCGACCTGATCGTGATGGCCTCGCACGGGCGGCGCGGCATCAAGCGGCTGCTGCTCGGCAGCGAGACGCAGCAGGTGCTGACGCACTCGCACACGCCGGTGCTGGTGCTGCGCTGAGCCAGGCGCGGGCGCCGCCGGGCGCCCGCCCCCGCCTTCAGGCGAACAGTCCCTTGTACTGTTCGCGCAGCAGGTTTTTCTGCACCTTGCCCATGGTGTTGCGGGGCAGTTCGCTCACCACGAAGCAGCGCTTGGGGATCTTGAAGTTGGCCAGCCGCGCCTTCAGCGCCCCGATCAGCACCTCCGGGTCCGGCGCGCCTTCCGGGCGGGGGATCACGATGGCCACGCCCACCTCGCCGAAGTCGGGGTGCGGCACGCCCACCACCGCGCTCTCGGCCACGCCGGGCATCTCGTTCAGCGCACCCTCGATCTCGGCCGGGTAGACGTTGTAGCCGCCCGAGATGATCAGGTCTTTGCTGCGCCCCACGATGGTCACGTAGCCGCGCTCGTCGATGCGGCCCACGTCGCCCGTCTTGAAGTAGCCGTCGGTGGTGAACTCCTCGGCCGTCTTCTCGGGCATGCGCCAGTAGCCCGCGAACACGTTGGGCCCACGCACCTGGATGCCGCCGATCTCGCCCGTTTCCACCGGACGGCCCGCCTCGTCGACCACGCGCAGGCTCACCCCCGGCAGCGGGAAGCCCACCGTGCCGCCCCGGCGCTCGCGCTCGCCGTTGTGGCGCTCGTCGGGCGCGTAGGGGTTGGAGGTGAGCATGATGGTCTCGCTCATGCCGTAGCGCTCCAGGATGGTGTGGCCCGTGCGTTCCTGCCATTCGTTGAAGGTCTCGATCAGCAGCGGCGCCGAGCCCGAGACGAACAGCCGCATGCCCGCCACCCGTTCCCGCGTGAGCGCGGGCTCGGCCAGCATGCGCGTGTACAGCGTGGGCACGCCCATGAACACGGTGGCGCGCGGCAGCAGGCCAATGACGGCCTTGGGGTCGAATTTGTTGAGCCACAGCATGGCGCTGCCATTGATGAGCGCGCCGTGGATGGCCACGAACAGGCCATGCACATGGAAGATGGGCAGCGCGTGGATCAGCACGTCGCCCTTCTGCCAGCCCCAGTACGACTGCAGCACGCGCGCGTTGCTCAGCATGTTGCCGTGCGTGAGCATGGCGCCCTTGCTGCGCCCCGTGGTGCCGCTGGTGTAGATGATGACCGCGAGGTCGTCGGGCCCGCTGTGCGCCACGGCGTGGGTGTCGGCGTGGTGCGAGGCGCGCTCCAGCAGCGTGCCGCCGCGGTCTTCGCCGAGCGTGAACACGTGGCGCGTGCCGGCCTTGAACGCGATCTTGCTGACCCAGCCGAAGTTGGCCGGGCTGCACACCACCACGGCGGGCTCGGCATTGCCCACGAAGTACTCGATCTCGCCGGACTGGTAGGCGGTGTTGAGCGGCAGGTACACATGGCCGCTGCGCAGCACCGCCAGGTAGAGGATGAGGTTCTCGACCGACTTCTCCACCTGCACCGCGATGCGCGAGCGCGCCGGCAGCCCCAAGCCGTCGATCAGGTTGGCCAGCATGGCACTGGCGCGGTCGAGGTCGCGCCAGCTGTAGCACAGGCCGTCGCTGGCGCCACCCACCACCTCCACGGCGGTGGTGTCCAGGTCGGCGGGGAAGGCCGCGCGCAGCGCGGCGTAGAGGTTGTGGTTCTGCGGGTTCATGGAGGGACTCAGAAGGCGGGCGTTCGCTTGTCGAGAAAGGCGGCGATGCCTTCCCGGTGCTCGGCGTGACCGGCGTAATCGTAGGCGCTGTCGAGCAGCGCGTCGGCGGGCGCGCCGCCGGCCAGGGCGCGCAGGGTGCGCTTGTTCAGCCGAGCGGCCTCGGGGGAGAGCGTGGCCATGCGCCGTGCGCGCGCCAGCACCTCCTCGGCCAGCAGGGCTTCGGGCACCACGGCGTGCAGGAAGCCGCGCGAGAGCATGGTGGGCGCGTCCAGCACGGCCGCCTGCAGCAACATCTCGCGCGCGCTGGCCAGGCCTGCCTCGCGCGCCACCAGCTCGGCCTCGCGCGGGGCCATGGGAAACCCCAGGCGCGCGATGGGCGCGCCGAAGCGGGCCGAGGCACTGGCCACGCGGATGTCGCAGCAGCTGGCGATCTCCACGCCCGCGCCCATGCAATGGCCGTCGATCATCGCGATGACGGGCTTGTCGCAGGCCAGCAGCGCGGACAGGCCGCCCCAGACCTCGCGCTCGTGGAAGTCGCGCAGGCTGGCCTCGTCGAAGCGGAAGCCGGGGTACTCGGCGATGTCGCCGCCCGCGCAGAAGTGGCCGCCCTCGCCCGCCACGACCAGCGCGCGCACCTCGGCGCGCGCGGCCACGGCGGCCAGGGCTTCGGCGAGTTCGCGCCACATCGCGCGCGACATGGCATTGAACTTCGCCGGGCGGCGCAGGGTCAGGCGCGCGATGGCGCCGTCGATGGCCAGGTGCAGTCCGTCGGCGGGCAATCCATCACTCCAGCTTGGCGCCCGAGGCCTTGACCACCTGGGCCCACTTGCGCACCTCGGCGCTGACGAACTGGCCGAAGGCCGGGCCGGTGATGTCGGGGAACTCGGCGCCCTGGGCAGCCCACACGCCCTTGGCCTCGTCGGTGCTGCAGGCCTTGCGGATCTCCTCGATCGCGCGCGCCTGCGCGTCGGCCGGCGTGCCCTTGGGCGCCCACACGCCGTACCAGGTGGTCACGTTGTACTGGGGCAGGCCCACCTCGGCCGCGCAGGGCACGTCGGGGAAGGCCGGGTTGCGCTTGGCGCCCGACACCATCATGGGCTTGATGCGCCCGCCCTTGATGTGGCCGGCCGAGGAGCCCAGGCCGTCGAACATGACGTCCACGTTGCCCGCGATCAGGTCGGCCAGCGCCGGGCCGGCGCCCCGGTAGGGAATGTGCGTGATGAAGGTGTTGGTCTGCTGCTTGAACAGCTCGCCCGCCAGGTGGTGCGAGGTGCCGCTGCCGGCCGAGGCGTAGTTGAGCTTGCCCGGATTGGCCTTGACCTGCGCCAGGAAGGCCTTGAAGTCGGGTGCGGTGATGTTCTTGGGGTTCACCACCACCACCTGCGGCACGCTGGCCACCAGGATCAGCGGCACCAGGTCGGTCTCGATGTTGTAGTCCAGCCTGGGGTACATGCTGGGCGCGATGGAGTGGTGCACGGCGCCCATGAACAGGGTGTAACCGTCGGGCGCGGCCTTGGCCGCGATGCTGGCGCCCACGGTGCCGCCGGCGCCGCCGCGGTTGTCGATGACCAGCGCCTTGCCCGACAGGCGCGCGAACGAGGCCGCCATGGGGCGCGCGAAGGCGTCGGTGCCGCCGCCGGCCGGGAACGGCACGACCATGGTCACCGGGCGCGAAGGCCAGGTCGATTGCGCGCGCGCGACCTGGCTGCCGATGGGGCCGAGCACGGCGCTCGCGGCAGCGGCGCGCAGCAGCGCGCGCCGTTGGATGGGCTGGTTCATGTGGTCTCCTTGGTGGTTATGAAGCCGACGCGACCTGGCGCCCAGGTCCGCGTCAACGGTACAGGGCCTCGACGGCCCCGCCTATCGGGACTTTTCCCGCTGCCAGCATGGCCCTGTGCTTGTCCAGGCGCCGCAGATCGTAGAGGTAGTTCACCATCAGGCCGAAGGACTGCTTGTTGCCCTTGGCCGAAGGATCGCCGCCCCAATGGATGCGCTCGATCCGCGCGCCGTTGCCCAGGTGGAATCGCGCCACCGGGTCCAGCGGCTCGCCGTTGCGCAGCTCCTGGCCCAGGTAGCGCGCGGTCCAGGCGAGCAGGGCCTGGCGCTCGGGCGCCTTCTCGTCGAGTTCCGTCCAGCGCTCCCAGGCGGCGAGCAGCTCGGGCGGGGCCTGCCGGGACAGCCAGGCGCGCAGGCCCGGAATGGGCGACAGGGTGGCGAAGGTGCGCAGGCGCGGAAACTCCTCTTTCAGCGTCTCCACCACGCGCTTGATCAGCGAGTCGCCGAAGCTCACGCCGCGCAGGCCGACCTGGGTGCTGCTGATGGAATAGAAGATGGCGGTGGTGGCGCGCGAGAGGTCGGCCGGCGCGGCCGACTCGTCCAGCAGCGGCGTGATGCTGCCAACGATGTGATTCATCAGCGCCACCTCCACGAAGATCAGCGGCTCGCCCGGCAGGCGCGGGTGGAAAAAGCCGTAGCAGCGGCGGTCGCTGTCCAGCCGGTTCTTCATGTCGGCCCAGCCGCGCACGTCGTGCACCGCCTCGTAGCGGATGAGCTTTTCGATCAACGAGGCCGGCGAATCCCAGCTGATGCGGCGCAGCTCCAGGAAGCCGACGTCGAACCAGGTGGAGAACATGTACTCCATCTCCACGTCCAGCGCCTGCAGGCGCGGCTCCTGGCGCAGCGCGGGCTGCAGTTCGGCGCGCAGCGCCACCAGGAAGGGAATGCCCTGGGGGTTGGCGCTGAAGCGCTGCAGGATGCGCCGGCGCGGCGACACCGTGGCGCGTCGGTAGCGCACCTCGGCGGCGGCCTCGTCGGGCGTGCCCACGGCCGCCTGGTACTCCGACTGGGCCCGCTTCACCTTCTGCGGGTCGGCCATGAAGTGCTCGCTCATGAGCAGCCAGAGGTCGCGGCGCTGGGCGGGCTCGGCCTTGCCGTACCAGTCGATCAGGGCCTGCGCCCGCCGCCCGCCCTCCACCTCGCTGACCATGGGGTCCACCACCGCCTTGATGTCGTCCAGCAGGCGGCGCAAGGCGCGCGGCGCCAGGGCCTCGCCTTCCTGGCGCAGGCGCGCCCCCAGGCGCTCGGCGGTGGAACGCGGCGCGGGCGCCGGCGCGGCCGGGGCCGCCGGGCGAAGGCGGGAGACGCGCTCGGCGATCCACTGCGGGGCGTCGAGGCGGATACCCCCACGCTGCGCGCGCCGCGCCGCGGACCGAAGGCCTTGCCAAGGCTGGGCAAGGCTCATGCGCTCAACCTCGACTTCTGCTGCCGCGCCAGCTCGCGCAGCGCCACGCGCTGGCGCGTGAGGTGGGTGCGCATGGCCGCCTCGGCGCCCTCGGCGTCGCGCGCCTTGAGCGCGGCGAACACGGCCAGGTGCTCCGACAGGCTCTGCTCCAGCCGGCCCGGCGCGCGCAGCTGCTGCTGCCGGGCCAGCTTGAGGATCTTGCGCAGGTCGCCGATGACCTGGGCCAGCCAGCGGTTGTCGGCCAGCGCGATGATGGCCTCGTGGATGGCGTAGTTGACGGCGTAGTACTCGTTGATGCGCTTGGCGCGCGCGGCGCGCTGGAGCTTGTCGTGCAACTGCTCCAGCGCGGCGAGCTCGGCGTCGCTGGCGTTGCCCGCGGCCTCGAAGGCGCAGCGGCCCTCCAGCAGCGCGATCACGGGGAAGATCTCGTCGAGGTCGCGCTCGGTGACCTCGGCCACGAAGCAGCCGCGGCGCGGTTCGTGGCGCAGCAGCCCCTCGGCGGTGAGCACCTTGAGCGCCTCGCGCAGCGGCGTGCGCGAAATGCCCAGGGCCGCGCACAGGGCGGGCTCGTCCAGGTAACTGCCGGGCGCGAGCTCACCCGAGAAGATGCGCTCGCGCAGTTGCGAGGCCGCTTCATCGTGCAGGGAGTTGAGCACCACGCGCATGGGTAATCACTGGTAATTACAGCTAATTCTTTCAGCCCCAAACGGCGTCCCGGCACGGGGAAAACCCGTGCCACCGACCGGCGGCGGTTCAGCCCCCGGCCTTGGGGTACAGCACCATCTGCGTGCAGCGGAACAGCGCCAGGGTCTTGCCGGTCTCGCGGTGGGTCACGGTGGCGTCCCACACCTGGGTGGTCCGGCCCAGGTGCGCGGCCTTGGCCACGCAGTCCAGCGTGCCCTCCAGCGCCGTGCCCAGGTGGTTGGACTTGAGTTCCACCGTGGTGAAACCGTTGGCCCCGGGCGGCAGGCTGGCGAGGCAGCCGCAGCCGGCCGAGGTGTCGGCCAGCGTGACCAGGCTGCCCGCGTGCAGGAAGCCGTTGGGCGCCATCAGGGCCTCGCGCACCGGCAACTCGGCACGCACCTCGCCCGAGGCGACGTGGGTGACAACAAGGCCCAGGTGGCCGGGCAGTTTGCCGGCGCTGCGCTGGTTGAAGCTTTCGGGGGTGATCATGGCTGGCTCTCCTCGCGTGGCGGCAGCGGCTGCGCCGGTGGCGGCGCCCATTCTGCGGCATCCCTTCGATCCGCCCCACGGCCTCGTCCCACCACGCAGCTGTGACGGCGCCTCGCCAGCGGGAACCCCCACCAACCGCCCGCGACGAATCCGCGCCCGTGCCCGACGGCACGCCACACAAAGGTCCAGCCCGCCATGCGCCGCGCCTCCGGCCCCGATGCCCTCACCAAGACCCGTTCCCGCAGCCTCTCCATCGGCAAAGCCACCGAGGCCCCCAAGTCCAGCGCCCTCACGCCACCGCATCCGCCCCAGCACCCCAAAGGCCCGCCTGAGCCTCCCACCGAAACCCCGGTACCGGACCACTGGACGCACCCCGCCCTGGCGCCACGAGGTCACCCAAAAGACGGCGACCCGCGCCAGGTGATCGAACAGAGGTTCAACCACCGCCTAAGCGCGATCGCGTCGTACGGCCAGCCGGAGCGCGTGCGCCACGCCCACCAGGCCGCC
>NZ_MKSS01000165.1:0-14190 GCF_001897365.1 Hydrogenophaga sp. 70-12 | reverse complement strand
TCTGGCGCTGCTTCTGCCCGAGCACGCCGGTCTGGAAGTCCATCGCGTGCTCGACCTTGGCCATGAACTGGCGGTGGTGCATGAGCCAGGCGGCGTCCACGCCGCTGGCGCAGCGGGCCTGCCAGCGCTGCTGCGCCTCGGCGGCGTAGGCGGTGAGCTGGTCCATCTGCTCCTGCGCGGCCTGGTGCTCGCGGCGCGCCGCCGACAGCGCGGCGAGCGCCTCGTCGCGCTTGCGCTCGGCGAGTTCGATGACCTTGTCCAATGTTTCCAAGCCCTGTGCGGTCATTCTTTAACCTTCGCGCGGCGCGCCGCGGTGCGAGCGCCTGCCGGCGGCCGTGCGGCGCTCATGGGTTGCCCTCATACGGGTTGTGGTGGGGCCGCGCGCCGCGCGCGGCGTTGCCCGCCGTGGCGTCGCGCGCCGGTTTGTCTTCCTGCAGCGCGGTCTGCAGGCCGCGCACGCTCTCGCCCATGGGGGCGGCCTCGCGCATGTCCTGCATCAGGAAGCGCTGCAGCCCGGGGTAGAGCACGATGGCGCGGTCCGTCTCGGGGTCGCTGCCGGCCACGTAGGCGCCGAGCTGGATCAGGTCGCGGCTCTTCTGGTAGCGCGAGTAGTTCGCACGGAACTTGCGCGCCAGCTCCAGGTGGCTGGGCGGCGCCACGTTGTGCATCACGCGCGAGGCCGAGGCCTCGACGTCGATGGCGGGGTAGTGGCCCGACTCGGCCAGCGCACGCGACAGCACGATGTGGCCGTCCAGGATGGCGCGCGCCGCGTCGGCGATCGGGTCCTGCTGGTCGTCGCCCTCGGACAGCACGGTGTAGAAGGCGGTGATGGAACCGCGGCCGTTCAGGCCGTTGCCGCTGCGCTCCACCAGCTGCGGCAGCTTGGCGAAGCACGAGGGCGGGTAGCCCTTGGTGGCCGGTGGCTCGCCGATGGCCAGGGCGATCTCGCGCTGCGCCATGGCGTAGCGGGTGAGCGAATCCATCAGCAGAAGCACGTGCAGGCCGTCGTCTCGGAAGCGTTCGGCGATGGCGGTGGCGTAGCTGGCGCCCTGCATGCGCACCAGCGGCGGCGCGTCGGCCGGAGCGGCCACCACCACCGAGCGGCGGCGGCCTTCCGGGCCCAGGATGTCCTCGATGAACTCCTTCACCTCGCGGCCGCGTTCGCCGATCAGGCCGACCACGATCACGTCGGCCTTGGTGTAGCGGGCCATCATGCCCAGCAGCACGCTCTTGCCCACGCCGGAGCCGGCGAACAGGCCCAGGCGCTGGCCGCGGCCCACGGTGAGCAGGGCATTGATGGCGCGCACGCCGGTGTCCAGCGGTTCGCGCACCGGGTCGCGGTCCATGGCGTTGAGCGGCGCGCGCTCCAGCGGCGAGACGCTCACCCCGCGCAGCGGGCCCTGGTGGTCCAGCGGCTCGCCGTGCGCGTCCACCACGCGGCCCAGCAGGCCGGCGCCCATGGGCAGGCTGAGCACGCTGCGGTCGTTGGGCGAGGGCGGCGGGTTGTCCTGGCCCAGGCGCGGCACGGTGCGGTAGGGCGGCAGCGGCGTCACGCTGGCGCCGCTGGCCAGGCCGTGCACGTCGCCGGCGGGCATGAGGAAGGCGCGGTCCTTGGAGAAGCCCACCACCTCGGCCAGCACGGGCTGCTTGTGGCCGTTGTCGATCAGGCACTGCGCGCCCACGGGCACGCGCAGGCCCACGGCCTCGAGCACCAGGCCGGCGAGCTTGGTCAGCGTGCCGCGCACCTCCAGCGGCGTGGGCGCCTGTGCGCTGGCGCGCAGGTCGTCCATGAAGTGGCCCCAGCGGCTCGGCGTTTCGTCGAAAGTGCTGTCGGTCATGCGGGTCAGACGTCGGTGTCGGCGGGGTCGAAGGGGGCGCTTAGGCCCAGGTTGCCGATGGCGCGCAGCCAGCGCTTCTCGACCGTGGCGTCCACCGAGTTGGTGCGCGACTCGAGCACGCAGCCGCCCGGGGTGATGCCGGGATCGGGCACCAGCTCGGGCCGGGGCTCGCCCAGGGTTTCGAGCAGCGCGCCTTTCATGAGCGCCAGGTCGGCCGGGTTCATGCGGATGGTGGCGGGCAGGCCGTCGTCGATGAGCTGGGACATGGCCTCGCTCACCACGCCCTGCAGCTGCGCCGGGTTCTGCACCAGCTCGCGGCGCACCACCTGGCGCGCCAGGTCGCAGGCGATCTCCAGGATATGGCGCGAGATCTCGTGCTCGCTGTGTTTGAGGTGCTCGCGCGTGGTGCGCAGCAGCTGGGCCATGCGCACCGCGGTTTCCTCGGCGGTGCGGCGCATGCTGGCCTCCATGGCGTCGCGCACCGACTGCGCGCCGGCGTCGTGGCCGTGGCGAAAGCCCTCGGCGTAGGCCTGCTCGCGCGCCTCGGCGAGGCGCTCGTCGGGCGGCGTGGTCTCGGCCGCGCCGTCGCTGGGCAGGGCGGGGCGCTGGTCGCTGCCGTCCACGGCGGCGAACTGCCAGGCGGCCACGCCGTCGATCTCCTCGCGCGGGATGAAGCGCGAGTACGGGTCGTTCTTGGGGCGTTGGTTCATGGGGCGCTCAGACGAAAGCCTCTTCCTCGCCGCCGCCGCCGATCACGATCTGGCCTTCGTCGGAGAGGCGGCGAACGATCTTGAGGATCTCTTTCTGCTGCGCCTCCACCTCGGACAGGCGGATCGGGCCGCGGGCTTCGAGGTCCTCGCGCAGCGCCTCGGCCGCGCGGCTGGACATGTTGGACAGCACCAGCTCACGCAGCTCGGCGGTTGCGCCCTTGAGCGCCACGATGAGCTGGTCGGTGGCCACTTCCTTGAGGATGAGCTGCACGGCCTTGCCGTCGAGTTTGAGCAGGTCCTCGAAGGTGAACATCTTGTCCATGATTTTCTGGGCCAGCTCGGGGTCGAAGTCGCGGATCGACTCGATCACCGAGCTCTCGATCTGCGTGCCCATCATGTTGATGATCTCGGCCGCGGTCTTCACGCCGCCCATGGAGGTCTTGCGGATCTTGTCGCCGCCGGCCAGCACCTTGTAGAGCACCTCGTTGAGGTCCTTCAGCGCCGTCGGCTGGATGCCCTCGAGCGTGGCGATGCGCAGCATCACCTCGTTGCGCGTGCGCTCGGTGAAGTTCTTCAGCACGGCGGCGGTCTGGTCGGCCTCCAAGTGCACCAGGATGGCTGCCACGATCTGCGGGTGTTCGTTGCGCAGCAGCTCGGCGATGGACAGCGGGTCCATCCACTTCAGGCTCTCGATGCCGGAGACGTCGCCGCCCTGCAGGATGCGGTCGATCAGCAGCGCGGCCTTGTCGTCGCCCAGGGCGCGCTTGAGCACCGCGCGCACGTAGTTGTCGGTGTCGCTCACCAGCAGGCTCTGCGACGAGGCGGTGGTGGTGAAGCGCTGCATCACCTGGTCCACGCGCTCGTGCGAAACGGCGCGCGTGCGCGCGATGGTCTCGCCCAGCTTCTGCACCTCTTTCGGGCTGAGGTGCTTGAACACCTCGGCCGCTTCCTCTTCGCCGAGCGACATGAGGAAGATGGCGGCGTCCTGCAGTCCGGTGTCGTCCATGCTCTGCTCCCTGCCTCAGTTCGGCGCTTCGCCGTTGACCCAGCCCTTGACGATGTTGGCCACCGCCGCCGGGTTCTCCAGCGCCAGCCGCTTGGCGTCGGCGATGCGGCGTTTCTCGGGCGTTTCCTCGTCCGGCGTCGGCATCGGCAGGCCGGGGCGCTCGGGCATTTCGTTGAGGACGGCGTTGAGCGGCTGCACCTCGGTGATGCGCGGCGGCGGCGCCTTCATGAGCTTGAGCGCCGGGCGCACCATGCCCATCAGCACGATCAGGCCCAGGCCGACCATGCCGAGCGGGAACGCCAGGCTGCGCGCCAGTTCGATCTTGTCGGCCTGCTGCCAGAAAGGCAGGGCCTCGGGCTCGGCTGCCACCACCTCGTTGAAGGCGGCGTTCATCAGGTTCACCGAGTCGCCCCGGGCCTGGTTGAAGCCGATGGTCTCGCGCACCAGGGCGGTCATCTGCTCGATCTGCTGGGCCGGGATGGGGGCGCTGACGGGCTTGCCGTTCTTGTCCAGCGTGGTCTTGTGGTTCACCACCACGGCCGCGCTCAGGCGCTTGATGCTGCCGCTGGACTCGCGCACGGTGCGCACGGTGCGGTCGACCTCGTAGTTGACGACGGATTCGCGGCGCGTGGAGCCACCCTGGCCGGCGTTGGCCTGGCCCTGCGGCGTCACGCCCACCGGCGCGGCCTGGCCGTTGATGGGCGCGCTGCTGGGCGCCGGCGGCTGGTTGCTCACCGCGCCGGGCACGCCGGCGGGCTGGGCGCTGCCGGGGCGGCCGTCTTCGATGGTCTGCTGGCTGCGCACCGCGCTGGGCTCGTTGCCCTGGTTCGGCCGGTGCTGCTCCGAGGTCATCTCGGCCTGGGAGAAGTCGATGTCGGCGCTCACCTGCGCCTTCACGTTGCCCACGCCCACCAGGGGTTCGAGCATGTCCAGGATGCGGCGGGTGTAGAGCTGTTCGAGCTGCTGCGCGTACTGCAGTTTCTGCACGTCGGCGCCGGTGGTGTTCTGGCCGTCGGGCGGGTTGGACAGCAGGTTGCCCTGGTCGTCGACCACGCTCACGGCCTTGGGGTTCATCTCGGGCACGCTGCTGGCCACCAGGTGCACGATGCCGGCGACCTGCGCGCGGTCCAGCGTGCGGCCGGGGTGCAGGGTCAGCAGCACCGAGGCGCTGGGCTTTTGCTGTTCGCGAAAGAAGCCGTTCTGGTTGGGCAGGGCCAGGTGCACGCGCGCGGCCTGCACCGAGGCCAGCGACTGGATGGAGCGGGTCAGCTCGCCTTCCAGGCCGCGCTGGAAGCTCAGCCGCTCCTGGAACTGCGTCATGCCGAAGCGGTTGTTCTCCATCAGCTCGAAGCCGGTGACCGAGCCCTTGGGCAGGCCTTGGGAAGCCAGGCGCAGCCGGGTGTCGTGCACCTTGTCGGCCGGCACCATGATGGCGCCGCCGCCGTCCGAGTACTTGTAGGGCACGTTCATCTGGGACAGCTGGGCCACGATGGCGCCGCCGTCCTTGTCGCCCAAGTTGGCGTAGAGCACGCGCCAATCGGGCTGGCGGCCCATGAAGAAGAAGGCCAGGGCGATGGCCAGCAGCGCCAGGGCGCCCAGGCCGAGCTTGATCTTCTGCGCGTTGTCCATGCGCGCCAGGCCTTCGGCCAGGGCGTTGGCGCGCACGGGCTGGGCATTCACTTCGGCGACGGCGGTGGTGCTCATGGGCGGGATGGCTCGCAAGGGGGCACAAGGGCCCCGGATGCGGATGAGTATCCCGGGGGGGGCCGGCGGGCATTGCCGGAAAAAGGCGCCGTAATGGGCCTTTATTTCCCGCGCGCCGTGCCGAGGGGGTGGGATTTCTGACCGCGCCGGGGTACCCGTCCGGGTATAAGCCTCGCACCGCAACCACCGACTTGAAGCCCATGCACCGCATCGTCCTGGCGCTCACTTTCCTGCTGTTCGCCGCCGGCGCCCGTGCCGCCGATGGCGACCCGTTGCCGGCCCGCAGCGTTCTGCTCATTCCGGCAGGCGATCCCGTGGAGTACACGGTCACGGTCCGGACGGCGGCCACCATGCTGTTTCCCCTCGCCTCGCTGGGCGCGCTGTCGGACGGGCGCCAGAAGTCAAAAGACCTCACGGCCCTGATGCGGGCCCATGCGCCGGGCCATGGCCTGTTCTTCGCCGAGCGGGTGGCGCACCGGCTGCGGGCCGCCGGCTATGAGGTCCGGGTGTTGGAGTCGATCGCCCGCCGGCCGGACGACCCCGACAACGTCGACATCGAAAACCTCGCTTTCGACGAAGACATCGGATTGCAGCTGGGGTTCGACGCCATCGGCTTTCATTCGGGCATGGGCACGCAGGCCTACGTGCCCAAGCTCAACGTCGACGTCCACTCCTTCCCGCGGGGGGCCCAGTGGTACCCCTACAGCACGACGCTGTTCTTCGGCGTGGACGCCCGGCCGAATGAGGATTGGGCCATCGTGGCACCCGCCGAGGCCAGCTTTCCGTCCTTCGACGCATTGATCTCCGGCCCGGCCGCCGTGGACGCCGTCTACCGCCAGGCGCTCGACCAACTGGCCGAACGCGTGGCCATGCAGTTCCAGGCGCAGTCGCCGCTCAAGGCCACGCCCTGAGCGGGGTCGCCCGGTCAGGGCCCGAAAAGGCCGGCTTATTGGGGCTTTATTTCCGGACCCGGTTGCCGAGGGGGGCCTAGCATCCGGGCCTGTCGATCGCTTCCCGAAGGAGTCCCCCATGGACATGCGCCTGTCCCCCCTGACCAGCCAGACGCTGGGCAACGTGGCCGCGTTCAAGCGCCCGGCCGCGGGCGCCGCGGGTGGCGCGGGCGCGGCCTTCGCCGACAACCTCAAGGCGGCCCTGCACCAGGTGAGCAAGGCCCAGAACGAGGCCAGCCGCCTGCAGACCGAGGTGCAACTGGGCAACCCCAAGGTCAGCCTGGAGGAAACCATGATCGCCATGCAGAAGGCGCAGATCGGCTTCCAGAGCGCGCTGCACGTGCGCAACCGCATGGTGCAGGCCTACACCGACGTGATGAACATGTCGGTTTGAGGCCACCAGGCCCGCGGGGCGGGCATCCCGCCGGCCCGCGGGTCAAGGGCTTGGCCTAACCGGCGGCGCGCAGGGCCTCAGCCTTGTCCTGGGCCAGCCGCTGCAGTTCCGCCAAGGCCGGACGCTGGCGGCACGCCTCGACCGCCGCATCGAACACCGCGATGGCATCGTCCGCCCGGCCCATGGCGGCCAGGCATTCGCCCGAGCGAAAGGCGGCCAGCGCCGCATAGCGGTTCCCGTCCTGCAGACCGGCCAGGCCGAACATCGGCAGCGCAGCGGCCGGCCGGGCCGTGCGCTGCAGGCAGGTGCCGGCGAGGAAGGCGAATGCCGCCCGCCCGGGGTGTTGCATGACCAGGACCAGGGCGGGCCGCAGCGCCTGATCGAACGCGCCCTCGTCGCACAGGCGGGTGGCGGTGGTCAGCAGCCGCGCGGCCTCGACGGGCCCGTGCGCCGGCAACACCGGTCGTGCCTGTCCCGCCATGGCCGCGCGCACCCAGTCGCCGATTCGCTCGCCGGCCTGGGCCAGGCGGGCGGCGCATTGTTCGACCAGCGCGGCCACCTCGGGGTCGGGATGGGGGTGATGCTGCATGGCGGACTGTTCAGCCCTGCAGCGGCGCCAGCGCCTGGACAACCAGGAAAAGCAACAGCAGCTTCATGGCCGCCACCGGGTCCAGGGCCTGGGCCACGGAAACGCACACCTGCTTCAGGAGATGGCCATCGCTCGCGTCGCGGTAGATGCCCTGCGAGAAGCGGTCCTTGATCAACGGCACCCACTCATCCATGTTGTTCAAGGTGGCGTTGACCAGATAGGGGCATTGCTCGTGAACCGCCTGCAGCAGGGCATTGGCCTCGGTGGCATTCATGCGCAGGTAACTGCAGGGCGAGGAGGGGTCATGGGTGCCTGTCAGGTAGATGGCCAAAACCACTGCGCCCGTGACAAAGAGCGTGGCCGCCGGGAGAGCCGTCCCCATGACGCAGCACGTCGCCAGGCACGTCGGGTCGGTCATGGTGTCCGGCGCATAGATCCTGGCCCAGCGGTAGACCTCGATCCGCTGGGACTGGCTCAGTGAGGTGTCGCCCAGGATGCCGGGCATATCGGGGCCGCCGTTCGGCAGCGCATGCCTGGCCGGGTCGAAACGCCAGGGGGGAGCCAGCGGTGCCCCCTGGGCGAAATCCCGGGCGCAGTTGAGTAACTGGGCGGTCTCTTCCCCCGAGAGCCCGCCGTTGTTGATGGCGCTGTAGTTGGGGCGCAGGCCCTCTGCATCCAGCGTGAGGTGCCGGGACGGCTTGAACAGCCGTCTGATTTCCCCGCTGGGTTCGGCGGCCGACATGGGTGAGGGGCCGGCGGTGATGTCCTCGGGTTCGAGGTTGTGCTTGTCGTTCTCGTTCGACAGGCAGAAGTTCCAGCCGGCCGAGGCGCAGCCAGGGGACAGCGAGCGGCTGGCGGACGACGGCGGCGCTTGGCGCGAAGCGCCTCTTGACCTGCCCTCCGGGCTGCTTGAACGTGAGGAAGAAGAGGACGACGTGGCGGATTGCATGGTGGCGTGGTGGGTCTCAGGGGGGGCTGCGTCGCGCCAGGCCTGTCCAGCGCCACAGAATGGCCTAGGGAACAGCGCCCCCTGCTTTGTTCCCGAACGCGGGGATGGCCCGCGCACAGGGGGGGTGGATGCGCGCCCCATGAAGCGCTCTGCCAGGGGGCTGGCGCGGGCGGCCTAGGCCACTGGGAAGGGCCGATGGTTCGAACCGGCTTCACAGAAGCGTCACCAAAGCCCATGCGCCGCGAAGCGGCCCCTATGGGCCGTCTAGGGCTTGGCACCCATGCATCCGATGGACCCTCACCATGCACGGTACATCTGATCGCCCCATCGGGGCGACGCTGGCGCGTGTCCCGCTGCCGTACCGGAATGCGGTGGTGGTCACGCACGACACCGACCTGAGCGCGGCCGCCCGCGCACTCGTCAGAAGGGCCGTTCAATCGGGTGAGGCGCTGCGGGCCAAAACCGTGCGCGTGCCGGGCAGCCAAGCGCGGCTGATCGTGCTGTATGTGCCGCAGCGCAAGCCCTATTCGCCGCAGCGCCTGTTGGCGCGCCTGGGTTGGTGGCAGGCGAGCGTCCGGCGCAAGGAAGAAATGGCGAACAGGGTGGTGAGCGGTCTGTTCGGCCGGCAGTTCCCGGTGCCACCGCCCTTCGATGTCGGCGTGCTGGTCGACCGCCATCCCAGCGTGCGCCCGTCCGATCTGGCGGCCATCGTGGGTATGGGCGAGGTGCTCAAGCAATTGGCCGGGGCTCGGATCGATTGGCCGACCTTCGTGGCCATCGCCGGGGGCGCCGACGCGGCCAAGGCGCTGGTGTCGCAGTTGGCCACGCAGGTGCGCCTGGGTGATCCCGAGTGTTCCGCCCGATCGGCGATCCTCAAGACCCTGTCGTACCTTGCGCAGAGGGAGGGGCGCTGGCCGGAACCGGTGGTCGAGGCGCTGCGGGGCGATCCCGGGGTGTTGGCGCGGCTGCAGGCCCACGCCAGAACACTCCCCCCCGCGCTGGCCGTGAGCGCCAATGCCCAGCTCCTGGTCCATCACTTGAAAGGCCTGAGCCCGCCCTTGCATGAGCGCTACGGTCCGGCGCGCCTCGGTGCGCTGAAGGCGATCCAGAACCTCTGCGATGCGCAGGCACTGCCGCCGTCTGAGAGGCGTGCGGCTGTCCGCCAGGCGCTGGTGGGCGGGAGCCTGGCGGCCTTGGGGCCGGAACATGGGGCGCTGGCGAACGCCCTGCGGTTCGCGGCGGCGGTCGACCCCAGCACCGGTGCCTGCGCGCTCGACCCGGTGTTTCAACCGCTCCTGTAGGGGCCGCCGCCCCCACCTGGCCGCTGGGCCTGTGTCCGTCCGTGGCCCGTTCCGCCGAAGGGTCCGTCTGCCTCTGCGCTTTGAGTCGCGCCATGCCTATCCTCGTGCCGTTCTTCCCTTGCTTTGTCAGTCCCCACCGGTCCAAAGGCCACCAAGGCCTGCCCGTGATCAGCCAGGTGCTGGCCCAGAAGCCGACGGCTGCCACGACCCAGCCGCGGGTGTTGGTGTGCAGAAAAAGGAAGAACGGCGTCGACCTTTCGGTCAAATCCTCCTCGCGCACTGGCTGGATCGGGCGCCTGATCCATGGGCGGGAGCAGGCGCGCCTGCAGAGGCGGCTGGGCCGGGAGATCGCCTGGTGCGAGAAGCACCTCGGGCATTGGCCGGAGGTGGGCGCGGCGCTGGAACTGCTGCAATCGGAGCGCGCCGCGAGCCCGGATCGGTGCCTCAACACGGTGCAACTGCATGCCGCTTTGCAGGTGCTGAAGGCTGCCCAGGGCCGGTTCCTCGACATCACCCGCAGCGTGAAGGACATGCGAGCGCACAGGGACGGCATGAAGGCCATGGCGCCTTCGGAACTGCGCGCCAGCGTCCGGCAACAGGATGGCCATTCGGCAGCGCGTACCGCCGATCGCGACGAAGCGCGCGCGTGCAACCGCGCCTGGGCGCAGGCGGTACCGGACGGTGCGTCTGGCGGCGCAGGGCGGGCGCGCACCGCCGCCCTGCGCCGCTTCATCGATCAACGCAGCCAGGCGCGGGGGCAGACACCGCTGCAGTTCCTGCGGCATGTCCTCCTGCTGGGCACGGCCTCCTTCAACCTGCGGCCCCGGGTGTTCGAGGCCCTGTTGGCGTATTTCGTGGAACGGGGGGTTGAAGGCGACATGGCGCTCCCTGTCGACCCCCAGCGGGGAGACAGCCTGGACCAGCTGCTGGAGTGGCTCGCGCCGGTGGTGCCCCAGGGCCAGCCTCTGGCGCCGGCCATGACCCAGGACGCCGAAGGCGGACTGGCGCCCATGAGCGCCCGCGCCTTCGCCTCGGCGCTGAGCGCCACCCTGCATGGGCCGCTGGCCGAGTTGTCCGGTGAGCCGCTCGAGGAGGGGCTGCCGGAGGAGGCGCAATGGCGCCGGTGCATCGAAGGCGTTTTGTGCTGCCAGGTCGATGGCGTGTATCTCGACACGCCTCAGTTCCGCGGTGCCCTGGCCCGGCTGGTGCAAGTCAAGAACGAACGGGTCGCCGTCCAGGCGAGGGAACAGCCCTTGATGCGCCTGGCCCGCCGGCTGGAAGCGGCGTACCTCGGCCACCGCGAGCGCGTGCTCGCTCTGGACGGGCTCGACATCTGGCGGGAGTGGGGGGATGGCGATCAGCGGCGGGCGTACGCGGCCATCGCGGCGCGGCTGGACAAGGCCTTCACACCGAAGGACGCCCCCGAGGGCCCCCTCGATGTGGAAGCCGATGAAGTCGAGGCGTTTGTCGCCGCCTACACCACCGACAACGACCCCTCGCCGGCCCCGCACCAGATCCTGCACCTGTGGTTGACCGAGACCCTGGTGCCCCGGTACCTGAGCCCTCCGGTGTTCCAGGCCCTGGCGCGGTATTGCATGCGCGCGCAACTGCAGGAGGCGGCGCAAGCGCCGCTCTGAGCCTTTTCTCCGGGGCGCGCACGAGGCCAGGGTTGAGATGGCCTAGTTCCATCTCATGAACGCTTTGGTGTGTGGCTGTTACCCACAGGCCGCATCGGTTTTGCCCGATGCCGCTTCTGTACCACCGCCACAGCCCGAGGAGTTCGCATGCGCCGCGTCAGCCCCAAAGCACCGCCGATCCCGAAGCCCGTTTCGCCGGCCAGGCCAGTCCCGGCGTTCTCGCCGATCCGGCGGGGTGAACGCTTCGATGTCGAAGGGTTTGCAAAGACCTTGTATGAGAAGTCACCCAGGCCGACCGGGAAAGAGTGGCGTGTGCATGCGGACGAAGGCGATCCCGATCGGGTGATGCCCACCCGCAAACCGGTGGGTCGGTGGCATGGGCGCGTCGAGCCCTGCAGCTTTCGCGATCTGATGGCGCCGACGATCGCGGAACTGCGGTCGGCGCCGGCCGACGGTCTCCCGGACGACCTGACCCAGGCATGTGACCATTTTTCGAAGAAGCGGGTGGTGGACAGCACGGCGTCGCGCCGACACCTCGAGAGCCTGGTCCGCGCGCAGCGGATGCTGGCAGCGAAAGCGGTTCTGGATGAGGCCATCGCCGCACGAAACGGTGCCGAAGACGACCTGGCGCTCGCGGAGGCGGATGTCGAATTCCATCGCGCGGGCGCGCAGCGGGCATTCGACGAACACTTGCGCGGGATACGGCGGCGCCGAGCGGCGGGCCTCGGCGAAGCGAATGCCCCACAGGAGAAGGACGCGATCGAGTTCAACCGGCGCGCGCTCGTGCCAGTCCCCGTGGCCTCCCCGTTCAAGCCAGGTCGCGCCGCGCCTGGCCAGGCTTCGCCGGGCAAGACCCCGGACCACACTCCGGGCAAGACCTCGGGTGGGAAGGCATGGCCGCTGGTCCAGCTGAGAGCCGTTCTTGGCGGATGGACACCCCGTCCGTCGAAGGCAGCAAAGACCGAAGTCCAGGGGGCGCCGGGGCCCATGGCCCTCCGCGCGCCCAAGAAGAAAGCCATGCCCGCGGCGGCGGTGGCGCTGGACAGGGAAGCCCTGTCGCTGACGCTCCAGGCCTTGGCCCAGGAGGCCGGGGTGTCACCGGACGATTTCGTCGAGCGCCTGCTGCTGGAGAGGCCGGTTTTCACCGCGCATCTGCACCCCCTGGTGTTCGACGAGCTGTTGCGCCTGCACGCCCAGACGCTGCGGGAGGAAATGGACGACATGCACCGGGAAAACCTGGAGGTGGTGCAAGCGCTGGCGGACCGGCTCCAGTATCGGCTGGCGGCCTATCGCGAAGCGAAACGGGCCTACGAGCGCCTGCGGCGCCCGGGCTGATGCCCTCAAAGAGAAACGGCCCTTGGGGGCCGTTTCCATGGGGAGGCGGCACCGCGCTCAGTGCGTGGGCGCCGCGCTGTTGCGGTCGATGATCTGCGCCAGGTCGTTCAGCCAGGGCTCGGCCAGGCAGCGGATCTCGGCGTCGGTGCGCAGGATGCGTTGCATGATGCGCGCCTTCTCCTTGCGCTCCTCGGGCGCGAGCTCGGTGTCGCGCGACTTGGCGCGCAGCTGGGCGATGAGCACCGCGCAGGCGCCTTCGAGCCGGACCACGCGGTCCCAGTCCTCGGCCTGGGCGGCGGCCAGCATCTGGTCGCTGGTGCGCTCGATGGCCTTGTAGTAGTCGATCAAACCGTGCTGGCCCATGTCAGGCTCCCTGCAGCGCCTGGGCGCGGATGTCTTGCCAGGCCTGGGCCACGGGCTCGATGAGGCCCGCCACCTCGGCCAGGGCCTTGGCGTCGTTGCGCAGATTCGCCTCGGTGAGGCGGCGCACGCTGTAGGCGTACAGCGCACCCAGGTTGCGCGCCATCTCGCCACCGGCCGGGTCCAGGCCGGCCTTCAGGCCTTCCTCGACGATGCGCACCGCCTTGCCGATCTGCTCGCCCTTGGCGACCAGGTCGCCGCGCTCCATGGCGCCGCGCGCGGCCGCCACGGCCTGCAGCAGGCCGTCGAACAGCATGCCCACCAGCCGGTGCGAGTCGGCCGCCTGGACGCCGGTTTCCACGGCGACGCGTTTGTAGACGGAGGCGGAACGGGTGTTGACGGAGGTGAACATGGTGGGGGCTCCTGGCTGGCTATGTTCTTTGTATCGGCCATCGCGCGCCGGACTGTAGGTATTTGGTGGGCGATCAGAGGTGGGTTTCATGGCCGTTTCCCGGGATACCTGAGAGGGGTGTCGTCCGCTTCAAACGACAACGGCGGCGGCCTTTGCGGGCCGCCGCCGTGGCGGGCGTGGGGCGGCCCGGGGGCCTGGCCGCTCAGCGCAGCAGCGAGAGCACGCTCTGGCCGTTCTGGTTGGCCTGGGCGACCATGGCGGTGCCGGCCTGCTGCAGGATCTGGGCGCGCGAGAGGTTGGAGGTTTCCTTGGCGAAGTCGGCGTCGACGATGCGCCCGCGCGCGGCGGAGATGTTCTCGCCGGTGATGTTGATGTTGGCCACGGCGTTCTCGAAGCGGCTTTGCAGGGCGCCGAGGTCGGCGCGCGAGCTGTTGATGGCGTCGATGGCCGAGTCGATCACCTTGATGGCCAGTTGGGACTCACCGAAGCTCGTGATGCTCACGTCGTCCATGGCGGCGTTGGCCACGGCGGCGGTGTCGGTCACGGTGCCGGTGGTGGCGGCGCCGAAGCCGGTGAAATCGCCGGCCGCGGTCAGGGCGCGCTCGGCCCAGACGCGGTAGCCCGTGACGGCGCCGTTGGCGTCGAGCGTGGTGAAGGCGAACACGCCGGTGTCGGAGGACTTGGCGTTGATCGCGTCCACGATCTGCTGCGAGCGCTGGGCGCCGGTGGTGGCCTCGCCGATGGGGCCGAGGTCGACGGCGGTGCCCGAGGCGTCGTCCACCTTCAGGGTGCCAGCGGCCATGGAGGCCAGCACGGCGGGTGCCACGGGGTCGGCCGCGTTGTTGATCTGCGCGGTCATGTGCACCGGCGTTTCACCCAGGGTGTCGGACTTGGCCGAGACGATGGACTCGATGGCGATGCCCTCGCCGGCGTTGGCGCCGACCTGGAAGGTGGCGTTGGCGAAGGAGCCGTCGAGCAGCTTGGTGCCGTTGAAGGCGGTGGTCT
>NZ_MKSS01000164.1:0-13522 GCF_001897365.1 Hydrogenophaga sp. 70-12 | reverse complement strand
GCGGCGTGGAAAGCCAGGGCATGCTGTGCTCGGCGCGCGAGCTGCAGCTGTCCGACAGCCACGAAGGCCTGCTCGAACTCGCCGCCGACGCCGTGGTGGGGCGCGACATCCGCGAGCAGCTGGCGCTGGACGACATGCTGTTCATCCTGAAGCTCACGCCCAATCTGGCGCACTGCCTGAGCGTGTACGGCATCGCGCGCGAAGTGGCGGCCATCACCGGCGCGCCGCTGCAGGCGCCCAGCTTCCCGGCCGCGCCGGTGTCGCTGGACGACCGGCTGCCGGTGCGCATCGAGGCGCCCGACCTGTGTGGCCGCTTCAGCGGCCGCGTGGTGCGCGGCGTGAACACCCGGGCGCAGACGCCGGCCTGGATGGTCGATCGCCTGGCGCGCTGCGGCCAGCGCAGCGTCACCGCGCTGGTGGACATCTCCAACTACGTGATGTTCGAGCTCGGCCGGCCCTCGCACATCTTCGATCTCGACAAGATCCACGGCGGCCTGCAGGTGCGCTGGGGGCGCGAGGGCGAAACGCTCAAGCTGCTCAACGGCAACACCATCGCGGTGGACGCCGGCGTGGGCGTGATCGCCGACGACCAGGCGGTCGAGTCGCTGGCGGGCATCATGGGCGGCGACGCCACCGCGGTGTCCGACGACACCCAGAACATCTACATCGAGGCCGCCTTCTGGTGGCCCAAGGCGGTGGCCGGGCGGTCGCGCCGCTACAACTTCAGCACGGACGCGGGCCACCGCTTCGAGCGTGGTGTCGATCCGTCCACGACGGTCGAGCACATCGAGCGCATCACGCAGCTCGTGCTGGAGATTTGCGGCGGCCAGGCCGGTCCCATGGACGACCAGGTGGCGCGCCTGCCCGAGGCCAAGCCCGTCACCTTGCGCGTGGCGCGCGCGGCCAAGGTCATCGGCATGCCGCTCACGCAGGCGCAGTGCGTGGGTGCGCTGCGCCGCCTGGGTCTGGCCTTGCAGGAGGGCGAGGGCACGGTCACCGTGACGCCGCCACTCTACCGCTTCGATCTGCAGATCGAGGAGGACCTGATCGAAGAAGTGGTGCGCCTCGTGGGCTACGAGCAACTGCCCACCGCGCCGCCGCTGGCGCCGATCACCGCCAAGCTGCGTCCCGAGGCGCGCCGCGGCGCTTTCGCCGTGCGCCGCCAGCTCGCGCAGCTGGGTTACCAGGAGACGATCAACTTCAGCTTCGTCGAAGAGCGCTGGGAGCGTGAGCTCGCGGGCAACGCCGACCCGATCCAGTTGCTCAACCCGATCGCCAGCCAGATGAGCGTGATGCGCTCCTCGCTGATCGGCAGCCTGGTGGCGGTGTGCAAGTTCAACCTCGACCGCCGCGCCGAGCGCGTGCGCCTGTTCGAGATCGGCCGTGTGTTCCGCAAGGACGCGGGCGTGGCCGACAGCGACACCACCGTGGCCGGCTTCGACCAGCCCATGCGCGTGGCCGGCCTCGCGGGCGGGCCGCTGAACGCCTTGCAGTGGGGCGAGAGCGATCGCGGAGCCGATTTCTTCGACGCCAAGGGCGATGTGGAGGCCTTGCTGGCGCCGCGCCGCGCCGAGTTCCGCGCGGCCGAACACCCGGCGATGCACCCGGGCCGCTGCGCGGCCGTGTGGCTGGACGGCCGCTGCATCGGTCACGTGGGCGAATTGCACCCGCGCTGGCGCCAGGCATACGAATTGCCCCAGGCGCCGGTGCTGTTCGAACTGGAACTCGACGCCGTGCTGGCCCGGCCGGTGCCGGCCTTCCGCGCGGTCAGCCGCCACCAGCCGGTGCAGCGCGACCTGGCGCTGGTGGTCGACGAAGCCGTCTCGCACGACGCCGTGATGGCCGCCATCCGCGCCGCCGGCAACCCCTGGCTGCAGGACGCCGTGCTGTTCGATGTCTACCGACCGAAGAAAGGCGCCACGGTGCCCGGCCTGGCGGAGCATGAGAAGAGCCTGGCCGTGCGCCTCGTCATGAACCGTGAGGACGCTACACTGGCCGACGAACAGATCGAAGCCGCCGTGCAGCAGACGCTCGTGTCCCTGCAGCAGCGCGTGAAAGCCCGTCTGCGCGCTTGAGCCCCGACACCGACAAGAAGGAGAACCCGATGGAACTGGCCGTCGAAAGCCTGGAAACCCCCGCCCTCACCAAGGCGCAGCTCGCCGAGCTGCTGTTCGACCAGATCGGCCTGAACAAGCGGGAATCCAAGGACATGATCGACGCCTTCTTCGATCTCATCACCGAGAGCCTGGTCAATGGCACGGACGTGAAGATCTCGGGCTTCGGCAACTTCCAGATCCGCACCAAGGCGGCCCGCCCGGGCCGCAACCCGCGCACCGGCGAACCGGTGGCCATCCAGGCCCGGCGGGTTGTCACTTTCCACGCCAGTCCCAAGCTCAAGGAGCAGGTGCAGGCGGCGGTCATCGGCGGCTGAACGGCGCTGTCGCGCGGCCCGATAGGGGTCGCTTACAACATTTCGCACGAAAAGCCCCGGGGTAGTCCCCGGGGTTTCCTGACTTAGAGTAAATTCAAGCTTCGGTTTCTACCGCCTTGATTTACATGGAAAAATCGCTGCCCCCCATTCCAGCGAAGCGCTACTTCACCATTGGTGAGGTGGGCGAGCTGTGTGGCGTCAAGCCGCATGTGCTGCGCTACTGGGAGCAGGAGTTCACGCAGCTTCGCCCCATGAAGCGCCGGGGCAACCGGCGCTACTACCAGCACCACGAGGTGCTGATGATCCGCCGCATCCGCGAGCTGCTGTACGACCAGGGCTTCACCATCAGCGGTGCACGCAACAAGCTGCAGGAACTGGCCCAGGCCGAGCGCGAGAAGCGCCGCCAGGACGATGAAGATCCGATCGACGTGATCGACCTGGACGCCGTCATCCACGACGACGACACCACCGTGGTGTCGGCCATGGTGTCGCACGCCGCGCCAGCGGCATCGGCCGAACCCACGCTGTTGAGCGACATGCGCCGCGAACTGCTTGAGATTCGTGAGTTGCTTCGGCTATCGGCCTGAGAGCGCGCTTTTTTGCCGGCTATAATGCGAGGCTTGTCGGCGTGTAGCGCAGCCTGGTAGCGCACTTGCATGGGGTGCAAGGGGTCGCGAGTTCGAATCCCGCCACGCCGACCATTAGTACTGACGAAGCCCGCTAGGAACATCCACCTAGCGGGCTTTTTCTTTGCCAAATCAACGGTTTATCCTGCTATGGCGTACAGGGACCGACATTGACAGCCAGCACGGCGCCGGGGAACATACCGGGGAACAAAACCCCGTTTTTCCCCAGACCGGGGAACAACCCCCCCGTTTTGACCGGGGAACGCCCATGCTGACCGACGCCCAGTGCAGAAACGCCACATGCCCACCTGACAAACGGCGGGAGCGCCTGACCGATTCCGGCGGGCTGTACCTTGAGGTTTCGCCAGCGGGGTCGAAGCGCTGGTTTCAAAAGCTGTACGTGAGCGGCAAGGAAACTCGCATGGCGCTGGGCAGTTACCCAGCGGTGACGCTCACGGCGGCGCGCAAAGCCCGCGATGCGGCGAAGCTGAAAAAGGCCGATGGCTTCGACCCAGTGCAAGCGCGCAAGCTGGACCGGCTGAAGCAAGCCATGAGCGAGGGCGAAACCTTCGAGCATGTGGCCCGCGAGTGGTACGGCAAAAAATCTGCGCTGTGGAGTGCTCACCACAAGACGCGCGAGCTTCGCAACCTTGAGAAAGACCTTTTCCCCTGGATCGGCAAGCGGCGCATTGCCGAAGTCGAGCCGGTGGAGTTGTTGCAGACACTTCGACGGGTAGAGGCGCGCGGTTCGCTGGATGTGGCTCACCGGGTGCTCACCACGGCGCGGGGCGTGTTCGCTTACGCGGTGGCCACCGGCAAGGCGGGCCGCAATGTTGCGATGGACTTGAAGGGCGCATTGACGCCACACAAGGGCCGACACTTCGCGGCGCTTACCGACCCGGTGAGGGTGGGCGAGTTGATCCGGGCCATCCGGGGATACAAGGGCGGGCTTGTGGTGCGCGCGGCGCTGCAACTGGCCCCGATGCTGTTTCAGCGACCGACCGAGCTACGCGCGGCGGAATGGTCCGAGTTCGATCTTGATGCGGCGCTGTGGACGATTCAGGCAAAGCGCATGAAACGCACCTACGACGGCAAGGCCAACGGCGATCCGCACTTGGTGCCATTGCCCACGCAGGCCGTCGCGATCCTGCGCGAATTGCACCACCTCACCGGCGACGGTGTGCTGCTATTCCCTGGCGAGAAAGGCCGATCCATCCCGATCAGCGACAACACACTGCGCGCGGCGCTGTTGACGCTGGGCTATGGCCCCGATGTGCAAACCGTCCACGGCTTCAGGGCCACGGCGCGCACGCTGTTGGATGAGGTGCTGGAGTTTGATCCGCTGGTAATCGAGGCGCAATTGGCGCATGCGGTGAAGGATGCCAACGGGCGTGCCTACAACCGCACCACCTACCTGAAGCAACGCGCAGACATGATGCAGCGGTGGGCGGACTACCTGGACAAGTTAGCTGCCGGTGCTGATGTGATTCAACTGAATCGCGCCGCTTAGCCTGCGCACGAGTATCGATTTACATCAGGCATTGGCTACCAAAGACGTCCATTGCCTGATCGGGAGAAGTCACGTTAAACTCCGCCCGCCGAGAAAGGCCGGGTGTTCTGGCCAACAGCAAAAAGGGGCACGTCGAAAGATGGCGGAGCTATGTCCCGATGCTTTGAAACCACCAGTTCTGGTGGCTTCCTAGTTCTTGTCCTGTATAGCGGACAACACATCGCGACAAAGAAAGACAAGTGTGTTACTCTTCGCTCCGGCGGAGCGAGGTGCGTCTTTTTGTCACCTTCCCATACCGCCGATGATCAATGCCGACAGAGCCGCTGTGTTGGCGGTAGAGCAAAAAGAGGCGCCCCATTTTGGGGATTAGTCACGCCTGTAGAAATCGAAGCCGATTGCACGCACTGCTGAGTGTGTCGCGCGGCGATTCTTCCGGGCTACTGCAACTTACCGCAGCAGTTCCTACGTTCCCTCCCGGCGATATGGCTTCTGAAGGGGGGGTGATCCACTGCATGACGGTGGCCACCCGTTGCTTAAGCCTTGCTCGCTCTAATTTTCCCTGTACCCCTTTCCTTGGGGCGTTAACTCTTTGAAAGCCCGCGATCTGCGGGCTTTTTGTTTGTATCTGTCACTTTGATGTGATCGACTGAATTTGCCCGCAAGGGCAAAACCGTGACCGGCTAACTCGCAAGGGTGGCCGGTTTTTTTATGCCCGCATGGTTTTGCCCAGCGGGCTTTTTTTTGCTTACTCACTATGTCACTACTACGTATGCCGGCCGTCAAGGCCGAAACCGGGCACCGCTCGCACGCGAGTATCTACAACGCTATCAGGGCGGGACTTTTCACCAATCCCGTACCCATCGGACAAAGGGCCGTAGGCTGGCCCGATGATGAGGTGAAGGCCATCAACGCGGCGCGAGTTGCTGGCGCAAGCGATGAGCAAATCCGGGCGCTGGTGAAGCAGTTGCACGCAATGCGGGCGGAAAAGCTGGCCGTGCTGATGGCGGCTTGAGGGGGTGGACATGGCGATCAACACCACCCCAAAAGAAATGCCCACCGGGGACGGCAATCCCACGGCAGGCGGCGCGATCAACGATCTGGATTTTCCCACCGGCGAGCGAAACGACAAAGCGTTTTCCCGGCTGCGCGCGGCGTTTGAGTTGCGTGGCCATTCGCTGCACCGCACGGACCCGGCCGACGGCAAAGTGACCTACTGGGTCGAACGCTGGGGGTTGGTGCGCTACCTGCCCACCTTGCACGACGCGGCGCAATTTCTGGCACAGATCGGGGGCCGGTTGTGATGGTTGCGACCGACCCCATAGAACAATTCCGCGCCGAAATCCTGGCCGCTGGTTTAACCCCACCGGATGACATAGTGGCCGATGGTCGATTGCACCGCTTTCCCACCAATGGGCGGCGTGGTGACGCTTCTGGCTGGTACGTGTTGCATGGCGATGGCATACCCGCCGGGGCCTTCGGGTGCTGGCGCAGTGGCCGGCAATCGAGCTGGTGCGCGAAGGCCGACAACGACATGACGGCGGCTGAGCGCGAGGCCCACCGGCAACGGATCAGGGCCATGCAGGCGCAGCGCGAGGCCGAACATGCCCAGGTGCAGCAGCAGGCCCGCGAGGCGGCGGCGCTCGCCTGGAAGGTCGCAACGCCGGCCACCGGGCATGACTACCTGACCCGCAAAGGCATCGAGGCCCACGGCGTGAGGTGCAGCGGGCACCACCTGCTGATCCCGATGCGCGACACGTCGGGCATGCTGCACAGCCTGCAAAGCATCGCACCGGATGGAGTGAAGCGCTTTCAACCCGGCGGGCGGGTGAAGGGCTGCTATCACGCCATTGGCAAGCCTGACGGTCTGTTGATCGTGTGCGAGGGCTACGCCACCGGCGCGAGCATTCATGAGGCTACCGGGCACGCTGTGGCCGTTGCCTTCAATGCGGGCAACCTGCGGGCCGTGGTTGAGGCGCTGCGCGACAAACACCCGGCGCTGAAAATCATCATGGCCGCTGATGACGACGCACGCACCCCCGGCAACCCGCGAGCGTGAGCAATGGGCGGCGGCGCATGAGGCATGGGAGCTTGACGCCAAGGTGGCCAAACTGGCCGCAGAAGCCAACGAGAAACAGGCGCGTGCGCTGGCCATCAAGGAACCGACCAAGGCCCGCGCGATGCTGGCCCCGGTGGATGCGCCCGAGGAACCCACGATGCGGCGCTATGTCGTCAACGACGCCACCGTGGAAAAGCTGGCCGACCTGTTGACGGTGAACGCATGGGGCCTGCTGGTGTACCGCGATGAAATACACGGCCTGCTGTGCAGCATGGATCGCCAAGGGCAGGAAGGGGCGCGGGGCTTCTACCTGACCGGCTATGACGGCAACCAAGGCCACGCGGTTGACCGCATCGGGCGCGGCGAATCGTTTGTGCCGCGCGTGTGCCTGGCCATGCTGGGGGGCATTCAACCCGGCAAGTTGCAGAGCTACGTGCGCGAGGCCGTGGCCGGCGGTGGCTGGGGCGTGAGACCGTGCAATCCGGCGATGCATTGGGCCGTGGCAGGCCCAGCGAGCGCTACCTGTTGCACCCCATGCTGTTGAAGGGGGGCGCGTGATGGGTGGCCCTCAGTGAATCGGATCGGAACTGGGCACACAGAAGCTGTCCTGCCTCATTGGGCCCAAATCTGACCATTGCGTGCTTGTCTCGGGAGTTGAATGCGCTGAAGGCTGGGATGCCTACGCTTGATCGACTGAGTGCTGAGAACCGTGCGTGGGTGCAGCAGTCCTGCCCGCAAAGTCTCGGGCCAAGCATTTACAGGTCTTGTGCTGAGCGCGAGATACGTGCGCTTACGTCGGGAGTAACACCGCCGAGAGCACATCCTGCGCCGCCGACAGCACAGTACCCCCAGGGCGCGGTGCCGCGTGTTGGTGGAGTGCGGCGTGCTGACGCATACCCAATCGAGGTGTCCCACAACGACGAGTTGTTCGTAATCAACGGGGAAAAGTTCGAGGCAAAAACCTATTGCTTCAACATGGAAGAGGGAGACGACGTGATGTTCCTGGAAGGAAGCCCTTTTGGGGTCTGCGTGAGCGCGACATTGCTCAATCTCCGAACCCGCAACAAGTGCGAGGTGTGGTGCGAGTAGTGCTTGCACCGGCGGCTTGTGGTCTGCTGGCGACATGCTGCCGCAGACTTGCTGGCCGTCGCCGCAGCACTGATTCAACGGTGCGGAGAGCAGGGTATCGAGGCTTCGACCGGGGAACAAATCGGGGAACGAAATCGAAATCCTGCGCTTTGATGTGTTTTAAATCAATGCTTTAGGTGATTCCTTGGAATCCCGCCACGATTTATGCGAAAGCCCGTCATCTTGCGATGACGGGCTTTTTCTTTTGTCTCGGGCGCCCGCGCTTCAGCGCAGCACCTCCAGCAGGCGGTCCAGTCCGCCGGTTTCGATGGACACCATGGCCTGTTCGCGCACGGCGGGCTTGGCGTGGTAGGCCACGGACAGGCCCGCCGCGCCCATCATGAGCAGGTCGTTGGCGCCGTCGCCCATGGCAATGCACTCCGAGGGCTCGATGCCCAGCAGCGAGGCCACCTCCAGCAGGGTGCGCCGCTTCTCGGCGCCGTCGCAGATGTCGCCCCAGGTCTGGTCGACCATGCGGCCCGTGAGTTCGCCGCAGTTCGCGCCGCTCGCGATCTCCAGCACGTTGGCGCGCACGAAGTCGATGCCCAGCGTGTCGCGCACACGGTAGGCGAAATAGGTGAAGCCGCCAGAGACCAGCAGCACCTTGAGTCCGGCGTCCTGGCAGGCGCGCACGAGTTCGGCCGCGCCGGGGTTGATGCGCAGGCGCTCGACCAGCACCTGCTCCATGTCGGCCACGGTCACGCCCTTGAGCAGGGCCACACGACGGCGCAGGCTGTCCTTGTAGTCGGTGATTTCGCCGCGCATCGCGGCCTCGGTGATGGCGGCGACCTCCGCCTTCTTGCCGACCACGTCGGCGATCTCGTCCACGCACTCGATGCTGATGAGCGTGGAATCCATGTCGAAGGCGATGAGCTTGAAGTCGCGGAGCTTGAGCGGCGGCGTGAAGCCACGCACGGTGAGGCCGGGGGCGATGGAAGTGGCGGGGGCGGTCATGCGGTTTCGGTGGTGGTCTTTTGGGGTTGGCCCAGGGCGCGCAGCACGTCGCGCACGAGTTGCACGCGGTCCTTCACCTCGGGCAGCGCGCGCTCGATGCGCAGCTTCTCGTTGCCCGCCAGCTTGATGTGCTTGTGCTTCTGGATGAGCTCGACGATGCGCATCGGCTCGATGGGCGGGTTGGGTTTGAAGGTGATGTTGATCACGCCCGGCGCCGCGTCGACCTTGGCCACGCCATAGGGCGCGCTGAGCACGCGCAGGCGGTGCACGTCGATGAGGGTCTGCGTCTGCGCCGGCGGCTTGCCGAAGCGGTCGACGATTTCCTCCAGCAGGGCATCGACCTGCTCGGCGCTGCGGGCGGTGGCCAGCTTTTTGTAGAAGCTCAGGCGCAGGTGCACGTCGCCGCAGTAGTCGTTGGGCAGCAGGGCGGGGGCGTGCAGGTTGATGTCGGTGGTGACGGACAAGGGCGCCAGCAGGTCGGGTTCGCGGCCGGCCTTGAGGGCCTTCACGGCCTCCGAGAGCATCTCGTTGTAGAGCTGGAAACCCACCTCCAGCATGTTGCCGCTCTGGTTCTCGCCCAGCACCTCGCCGGCGCCACGGATCTCCAGATCGTGCATGGCCAGGTAAAAGCCGCTGCCCAGTTCCTCCATCTGCTGGATGGCGTCCAGCCGCTGCGCGGCCTGTTTGGTGAGGCCTTCGATCTCGGGCACCAGCAGGTAGGCGTAGGCCTGGTGGTGGCTGCGGCCCACGCGGCCGCGCAGCTGGTGCAGCTGCGCCAGGCCGAACTTGTCGGCGCGGCTCATGACGATGGTGTTGGCCGTGGGCACGTCGATGCCGGTCTCGATGATGGTGGAGCACAGCAACAGGTTGTACCGCTGGGCCACGAAGTCGCGCATCACGCGCTCCAGCTCGCGCTCGGGCATCTGGCCGTGCGCGACGGCGATGCGCGCCTCGGGCAGGATCTCTTCCAGCTTGGCCTTGCGGTTTTCGATGGTTTCGACCTCGTTGTGCAGGAAGTAGACCTGGCCGCCGCGCTTGAGCTCGCGCAGCACGGCCTCGCGGATGACGCCGTTGCCTTCGTTGCGAACGAAGGTCTTGATGGCCAGGCGGCGCTGCGGGGCGGTGGCGATCACGCTCAGGTCGCGCAGGCCCTCGAGCGCCATGCCCAGGGTGCGGGGGATGGGGGTGGCGGTGAGCGTCAGCACGTCGACTTCGGCGCGCAGCTGCTTCATGGCCTCCTTGTGGCGCACGCCGAAGCGGTGCTCCTCGTCGATGATGAGCAGGCCCAGGTTCTTGAACTGGGCTTTCTCGCTCAGCAGCTTGTGCGTGCCAACGACGATGTCCACCGAGCCGTCGGCGATGCCCTTCATGGCCGCCGTGATTTCCTTCTGCGATCGGAAGCGGCTCATCTCGGCGATCTTCACCGGCCACTTGCTGAAGCGGTCCACCAGGGTCTGGTAGTGCTGTTCTGCCAGCAGCGTGGTGGGCGCGAGGAAGGCCACCTGCTTGCCGCCGGTCACGGCCACGAAGGCCGCCCGCAGCGCCACTTCGGTCTTGCCGAAGCCCACGTCGCCGCAGACCAGGCGGTCCATGGGCCGCGGGCTGATCATGTCCTGCACCACGGCGTGGATGGCGGCGCGCTGGTCGGCGGTTTCCTCGAAGCCGAAGTCGTTGGCGAAGGCCTCGTAGTCCTGCGGTGAGTAGCGGAAGGCGTGGCCTTGGCGCGCGGCGCGGCGCGCGTAGATGTTGAGCAGTTCGGCGGCGGCGTCGCGCACCTGCTCGGCGGCCTTGCGCTTGGCCTTCTCCCACTGGCCGCTGCCCAGCTTGTGCAGCGGCGCCTCGTCGGCGCTGACACCGGTGTAGCGGCCGATGAGGCCGAGCTGACTCACGGGCACGTAGAGCACGGCCTTGTCGGCGTATTCCAGGTGCAGGAACTCCTGCAGCGCGGGCGTGCCGTCGGCGTTTTTCTCGCCCATGTCCAGGTTGATGAGCCCGCGGTAGCGGCCGATGCCGTGCGCCGCGTGCACGACCGGGTCGCCCACGTTGAGTTCGGACAGGTCCTTGATGAGCGCGTCGACGTCGCTCACCTGCTCCTGCTTGCGGCGCCGGCGTGTGGTGGGGCCGGCGGCGAAGAGCTCGGTCTCTGTGACGAAGTCGATGCCGGCTTCCAGCCAGGCGAAGCCGGTGGCCAGGGCGGCGGTGGCGATGCCGGCCTTTTCCTCGCTGGCCTGGAATTCGGCCAGGCTGTCGAAGGCGGGCGGGTTCAGGCCGCTGGCGCGCAGGAAGTCGAGCAGGCTTTCTCGGCGGCCGTCGCTTTCGGCCAAGATCAGCGCGCGCTGCGGGCTGGCGCGCAGGTGGGCCTGCAGCTTGGCCAGCGGTTCGTCGGCGCCGCGCACCACGGCCAGATCGGGCAGTGCCTGGGCGAATGCGCTGTCGCTCACGTCGCTGGCGCCCGGGCGCATCACCACCTGGGCATGCGCCTTGGCCCGGGTGAAGAACTGCTCGGCGTTGAGGAAGAGGGCGTCGGGCGGCAGGATGGGGCGGTCGGGATCGCCCTGCAGCAGGCGGTGGCGCTCGCGCGTGTCCTGCCAGAAGCGCTGGAAGGCGGGCTCCAGCTCCCCGTGCAGCACCAAGGTTGCGGCCTCGCCAAGGTAGTCGAACACCGTGGCGGTGTCCTCGAAGAACAGCGGCAGGTAGTACTCGATGCCGGCGGTGGCCACCCCGTTGCCCATGTCCTTGTATAGGCGGCTCTTGGTCGGATCGCCTTCGAGCAGTTCGCGCCAGCGGCTGCGAAAGCGCGCGCGCGCCGCGTCGTCCATAGGGAATTCGCGGCCGGGCAGCAGGCGCACCTCGTTCACCGGGTACAGGCTGCGCTGGCTGTCGGGGTCGAAGGTGCGGATGCTGTCGATCTCGTCGTCGAACAGATCCACGCGGTACGGCACCGGGCTGCCCATGGGGAAGAGGTCGATGAGGCCGCCGCGCACGGCGTACTCGCCGGGACTCACCACCTGTGTGACGTGCTGGTAGCCCGCGAGCGTGAGCTGGCCCTTGAGCCGCGCCTCGTCCAGCGATTGCTTGACCTTGAAGTGGAAGGTGTAGCCCGCCAGGAAGGACGGTGGCGCGAGCCGGTAGAGCGCCGTGGTGGCCGGCACCAGTACCACGTCGGCGCCGCCGTCCTGCGCGCGCTGGGAGATGCGCCACAGGGTGGCCAGGCGCTCGCTGATGAGGTCCTGGTGCGGCGAGAAGGTGTCGTAGGGCAGGGTTTCCCAATCGGGAAACAGCGTGGTGCGCAGATCGGGCGCGAAGAAGGCCAGCTCGTCGATCAGGCGCCGGGCGTCGTTCGCGTCGGCCGTGACGATGGCGGTGAGCCGGCCGTCGCGCTGTTCGCGCTCGGCCAGGCGGGCCAACCACAGCGCGTCGGCCGAGCCGCCGGGGTGGGGCAGGGTGTGGCGCTTGCCGGGGCTCAGCGCGGGCAGGGTGAGGGACATTCGGTCGGTACCAACAATGCAAATACCCCCGGTCGGATCGGGCCGGGGGTGTGGGTGAATTCTAGAATGGCGGCGCCCATGAGCGCTGCTTCCCCTTTCCACGCCCCATCGTCCTTGCCCCGCTGCCATGCGCTGCTGCCTTGCGCGGGCACCGGTTCGCGCGCGGGCGCGCCGCTGCCCAAGCAATACCAGCCCATCGCGGGGCGGCCTCTGGTGCAGCACACCCTGGCTGCGTTGCGCGGCGTGACGAGGCTGGATCGGATCGTGGTGGTGCTGGCGCCCGACGATGCGCACTGGCCCGGCGATGTCGACGGCGTGCTCGCCCTGCGCCGCGGCGGGGCCACGCGCGCCGAAACCGTGTTCAATGGCCTGCAGGCCCTGCGCGAAGCCGGCGTGCCCGATGCCGATTGGGTGCTGGTGCACGACGCCGCGCGCTGCCTGGTCACGCCCGAGGAGGTGACGGCGCTGATCGAGGCCTGCGCCAGCGACCCGGTGGGCGGCCTGCTGGCGCTGCCGTTGCCGGACACGCTGAAGGACGAGGTGGACGGCCGCGTGGCGCGCACCATCGAGCGCCGCCACAAGTGGCTGGCACAGACACCGCAGATGTTCCGCCTGGGCGAACTGCTGGACGCGCTGTTGATGGCGCGAGCCACCGGCTTCGAGGGCATCACCGACGAGGCCAGCGCCATCGAGCGCACCGGGCGGCGCCCGCGCCTGGTGGAAGGGCGCGCCAGCAACATCAAGGTCACCTACCCGTACGACTTCGCCTTGGCCGAAGCCATCCTCAGGAGCCGCACATGAACGCCATCCGCATCGGCGAAGGATGGGACATCCACCGCCTGGTTACCGGTCGCCCACTGGTGTTGGGGGGGATCACCGTGCCGCACACGCATGGCCTGCTGGGGCATTCCGACGCTGACGCGCTGCTGCATGCCATCACCGACGCGCTGCTCGGCGCCGCCGCGCTGGGCGATATCGGCCGCCACTTTCCCGACACCGACGAGCGCTTCCGCGGCGCCGACTCGGGTGCGCTGCTGGCCGAGGCCGCTCGGCGCGTGCGCGCCGAAGGCTACGAGATCGGCAACCTCGACAGCACCGTGGTTGCGCAGGCGCCCAAGCTGGCGCCGCACATCCCGGCCATGGTCGAGCGCATCGCCGCCTTGCTCGACTTGGCGGTGGGCCAGGTGAACGTGAAGGCCAAGACGGCCGAGAAGATGGGGCCGGTGGGGCAGGGCGAGGCCATCGAGGCCCGCGCCGTGGCCTTGTTGTTCAAGGTCTGAGCGGCAGACGCCGGGCGGCGCTCAGCCCGGCGCGCGGCGCAGCTTCATG
>NZ_MKSS01000163.1:0-2526 GCF_001897365.1 Hydrogenophaga sp. 70-12 | reverse complement strand
CGTTGAAGGGCACCACGCGGGTGAAGGCGTGGTGGTTGTGCACCTGGCCCAGCACCGAAGGGCGGCGCACGGTGGTGCCCGAGGCCGGGTCGAGATCGACCAGGGTGTCGTCCACCGCGCCGTGGTAGCAGCCATCGAACACCAGCACCTGGGGCCGGCCGGTGGCGGCGCGCGCCCAGCGCAGCATGAACCGGTTGGCGTCGCTGGCCGACAGCGCCAGCTGCCACACGGGCAGTCCGAACACGCGCTGCAAGGCCTCGCCCACGGCGAGTGCGTGCGTGGACGGCAGCATGCAGGTGAGGCCGCGCTCGGCCTGCTGCGCGATGGCCTGTGCCAGCGGTTCGGGGCTGTGGCCGAAGAGGGCGCCGCTGTCGCCGAGGCAGAAGTCGCTGTAGCGCAGGCCGTCGGCGCAGAACAGCGCGGCGCCTTGCGCGCGCTCGACCGCCAGCGTGGCGGGGCCGGGCCAGTCGCGCATCCAGTGCAACGGCACGCCGAACAGGTAGTGGGCGCGCGCCGCTTCGGCCTGGGCCATGGAGCGCGGGTGGGTGGCGATGAAGCGCTCGGATTCGGACCGGTGGAGCGCTGCGAGGCGCTCGGAAGGAATGGCGGAGGCGTTCATGCGGTCACTCTACGGCGCGGGGCGCGGTCCGCACAGGTCCAGTGACCGGCGGGCCCGGGGGACCGGCGCGACAGTGCCCGGCAAGGCTGGCGCCCCGGTGAAGCGCCACAGACTGGGCACAATTTCGGCATGCGCCGACCCCTTCGAATCGCCCTCTGGTGCCTTCTGCCCCTGCTGCTGCTCGCGGCCCTGTTGCTGGCCCTGCAGCGCTGGGTGGCGGGCGAGGCCTTTCGCGAGCGGCTGGCGGCCGAGGCGAGCGATGTGTTGGGCGCGCCGGTGCGCGCGCAGGCCATCGGCCTGGCGCTGTGGCCCGTGCCCGGCGTGGCGGTGAACGGGCTGAGCATCCAGGCGCGCACGCCTTTGTCGCTGCAGCGCGTGGAGCTGCGTCCCCGCTGGTGGGACCTGCTGGCTGGTCGGCTGCGCGTGCAGACGCTGGTGGTCCGGCAGGCGGTGCTGCCCGAGGCCACGGTCGCGCTGCTGGGCGCGCGGGCGCGGGCCGCACCGGCGTCCGCACCGGCCGATGGCGAGGCCATCGATTTTTCGCTGCTGCCGCGTGAGCTGGTGCTCGACGAGGTGAGCTGGCTCGCGGCCGACGGCGCGCGCACGACGGTGAACGCCGAACTGCGCTTCGCCGACGACGGCTGGCCCGCCCAGGCCGAGCTGGCCATCGTGGGCGGCGCGCTGCGCGGCACCACGGCCACGCTGCGCCGCGAGGGCGAGGCCACGGCCTGGGCGCTGGATGCGCGCGTGGGCGGGGGCCGCGTGCGGGGTCCTCTCACGGTCACCTTGCCCGGCGCCGGCGCGAAGGAGCGGCGCGTGGTGCTGGATGGCCGGCTGCGAACCGAAGGTGTGGAGGTGTCGGCCCTGACCGCGCCGCGCCAGACGCTCACGGGCCGCCTGCAGGCCGACACCACGCTGGGCGCGCGCTTTCCCGAGCGCGTGAGCGCCGAGGCGCTGGTGAACGCCTTGCGCAGCGACACGCGCTTCACCGTCAGCGGCGCCACGCTGCATGGGCTGGACCTGTTGAAGGCGGCGAGCACCGTGGGCCTGTCCAGCGGCGGGCTGACCGAACTCGATACCCTGGCCGGTCAGGTGAGCACGCGCGGCAAGGCCATTCAGCTGTCGAACCTGGTGGCGAACTCGGGCCTGCTCGCGGCCACGGGCGAGGTGGCGATCTCGCCGGGCCGGGCGCTGTCGGGCCGCGTGCGCGTGGACGTGACCCGCGGGGCCACAGCCGGCGTGGTGGGCGTGCCGCTGGCGGTGGGCGGCACGCTGGACGACCCTCAAGTGACGCTCACGCGCGCCGCGCTGCTGGGCGCGGCCATCGGCACGGCGGTGATGCCGGGCGTGGGCACGGGGGCGGGCGCCAACATCGGCGATCGGCTGGGCGAAGGGCTCAAGGGTTTGTTCGGCGGCCGCGAGAAGGGGCGCTGAACCCGGGGTTCGGGCGGCATCGGGCCCGTCCTGGGCGACTTCCACGCCCCGCGGTTCCTCGGGCTCGCCCAGCAAGCGCAGGGCCTGACGCGCGGACGCCGCCGCCCGTTTGGGATTTCGCCTGGCGGGAACGCCGCGGGTGGACGCCGGGTTCGCGGTCCAAGTGGTCCCCTGTGGCGCCGGGGCGTGGCGCTATCGTCGCCCACCGCGTTGCGCTCCCTTCACCGACACCGTTTCCCACCATGGCCCTTGGTCAGTTCGCCTACGCCAACAACAGCAACCGTTTCCTGGCCTGCGCGCCGCTGGCCGAGCAGCCGTACGCGGTCTGCGGCATTCCCTTCGACGGCGTGGTGACCAACCGCCCCGGCGCGCGCTTCGGGCCGCAGGCCATCCGCGCCGCCAGCCTCATGCTGTGCGACGGCATCCACCCGGTGTTCGACGTCTCGCCGCTGGAGCACCTGGGCGACGCGCTG
>NZ_MKSS01000162.1:0-13511 GCF_001897365.1 Hydrogenophaga sp. 70-12 | reverse complement strand
GAGGTGGGCGGCAAGACACCACCGGCGCCCGACGCGGCGGCCCTGGCGCCCGACGCCAAGGCGCAGGGGGGCGCGTGAACCGCATGGCCACGCCACCGCAATCCGGGTCCCTGCTGAGCACCGTCAAGGCCGTGCTCTGGGGTTTCCTGGGTCTGCGGCAGCGGGGCGAGTACGAGAAGGACATCAAGCGCCTCAACCCGCTGCACCTGGTGGCGGTGGGCCTGGTGATGGCCTTCATCTTCGTCGGCGCGCTCATCGCGCTGGTGAATTGGGTCGCCGGATGAGGGCGGCGACCCGCGCAGACTATTCATTGACATCGACACAGCGATAGCACAACAGGAGTGAGCAGCATGTCCGCAGCATCCCATGGCTCGACGCCGTACTACTTCGTCCCCGGACCGTCGCGTCATCCGGTCATGGCCGCCATCGGCCTTTTCTTCGTGATCCTGGGCGCCGCCCAATGGATCAACGGCCACGGGTGGGGCGCGTATTCGCTCGCCTTCGGCCTGGCCTTCTGGCTGTTCGTGCTGTTCCAGTGGTTCCGCGACGCCGTGCACGAGAGCGAGACCGGCATGTACGGCCGCAAGATCGACCTCTCGTTCCGCTGGAGCATGAGCTGGTTCATCTTCTCCGAGGTGATGTTCTTCGGTGCCTTTTTCACCGCCCTGTGGTGGGCGCGCGCGCACTCGGTGCCCAACCTCGGCAGCATCGAGAACGCGCTGATCTGGCCCGACTTCTCGGCCGTGTGGCCCAGCCTGCAGGCCGGCGCCACCGCGTCGCCGGGCAACATCGTCGAGCCCTTCCAGACCGTGGGCCCGTTCTGGCTGCCCACCATCAACACGGCCCTGCTGCTCACCTCGGGCGTCACGCTGACCATCGCTCACCACGCGCTGCAGGCCGGCCAACGCGCCAAGACCATCGGCTTCATGTGGATCACCGTGCTGCTGGGCTTCGTCTTCCTGCTGGTGCAGGGCTACGAATACGCGCACGCCTACGCCGACCTGAACCTCAAGCTCAGCTCGGGCATCTTCGGCTCCACCTTCTTCATGCTCACCGGCTTCCACGGCTTCCACGTGTTCGTGGGCATGCTGATGCTGCTGTTCATCACCCTGCGTCTGCACAAGGGCCACTTCACCGCCGAGCGCCACTTCGGTTTCGAAGGCGCGGCCTGGTACTGGCACTTCGTGGACGTGGTCTGGCTGGGCCTGTACATCCTCGTTTACTGGATGTGATGCCCACCCCGGGACGATCGCCCCATGAAAAAAGCGCCGCGAGGCGCTTTTTTCTTTCGGTGCCGGCGCGCCGCGCTCAGCGCTGCACCGGTAGGCCAGTTGGCTGGATCCAGCCCATGAAATACGCCACCAGCACCAGCACGAACAGCAGGACGGAAAAGCCCACGCGAAAGGCCAGGGCGCGCGCCATCTGTCGCTTGCGCGGGGCCTCGCCCTCGCTGCCGTCGTGCACGCCGCCGCGCATCATGAACACCAGCGCCGCGGCCAGGCTGCCGATGATGGCCACGAAAGCCACGATCACCACGTATTTCATGGCCCGCATTATCCGGGGCCGGCCGCGCGCCGCTGTCGGACAAGGCCGCGCGGAGGACGGGCGATGAGCCGCGCGCGATTCCTGGTCGTCACTGTGGCCACGGTGCTCACCATGGCCGCAACCGCGTCGCTGGGCCTCTGGCAGCTCGACCGCGCGCGGCAGAAGACCGCGCTGCAGGCCGCCATCCTGTCGCGCGCCGAGCTGCCCGCCTGGGACAACGCCGCGCTGCTGGCGCAGACCGACCCCTCCGCCGGCGTGTACCGGCCGGTGCGCCTGCGGGGCCAGTGGATCGCGCGGCACAACGTGTTCCTGGACAACCGCCAGATGGACGGCCGCGTGGGCTTCTTCCTGGTCACGCCGCTGCGCCTGAGCGGCAGCGAGCGCGTGGTGCTGGTGCAGCGCGGCTGGGTGCCGCGCGACTTCCACGACCGCGCGCGCGTGCCCGACGTCGACACCCCCGCGGGCGAGGTGACCGTGCAGGGCCGCTTGGCCCCGCCGCCCGGGCGCCTTTACCAGTTCGGCGAGGCCGGTACCGGGGCCATCCGGCAAAATATCGACCCCGCCGCCTACCGCCTGGAAACCGGGCTGGCGCTGCTGGACCCCTCGGTCCAGCAAACGGGCGACGACGAGGGCCTGCTGCGCCGCCAATGGCCGCTGCCGGCCGTCGACGTGAGCAAACACCACGGCTACGCCTTCCAGTGGTTCGCCCTGTGCACCCTGGTCGCTGGCCTTTACCTCTGGTTCCAGATCATTCAACCCCGCCGCCAACGCGCCCGCCTCCATGGCCAAGACGCCCGATGAACCCCTGACGCTGACGGTGCACAGCCTGCCCACGCCCGACCGTGGCGATGCCGAGCGCGCCGCCGCCACACGCAGCGGCCGCTGGAAGATGCTGGCCATCCTGCTGGTCTGCGCCTCGCCCGTCATCGCCTCGTACCTCACCTATTACGTGATCCGGCCCGAGGGCCGCCGCAACTACGGCGAGCTCATCGCGGCGCAACCCCTGCTGCCGGCGATCAACGGCACCGATGCTCAGGGCCGCTCGGTGCCCCTGAACTCGCTGGAAGGCCAGTGGCTGCTGGTCAGCGTGGCCGACAGCGCCTGCGACGCCGCCTGCGAGAAGCACCTGTACCTGCAGCGCCAGCTGCGCGAGACCCTGGGCCGCGAGAAAGACCGCCTCGATTGGGTCTGGCTGCGCACCGGCGCCAGCGAGCTGCGTGAGCCGCTGAAAACCGCGACGGCCGCCGCCACCGTGCTGCACGTGGACGCCGCCGCGCTGGCGCAGTGGCTGCAGCCCGCGCCCGGCCATCGCCTGGAAGACCACCTCTACGTGGTCGACCCGCTGGGCCACTGGATGCTGCGCTTCCCGGCCGACATCGACCCCACGCGCGCCAAGCGCGACCTCGACCGCCTGCTGCGCGCCTCCTCGGCCTGGGACCAGCCCGGCCGCGGCGTCGGCGGGCACCCCGGCGGTTGATCGCATGGACGCCCCGTCTTCCCTGGTCGACCTCGCGCCGCTCACGCGCATGATGCTGCTGGGCATCGCGATCGCGTTCGGCCCGCTGGTCTGGATCGGCCTCAAGCACCGCCAGGCCAGCCCCGCGCAGCGCCTGCGCGTGCTGACCCTGGTCACGCTCTTCCTCACCTTCGACCTGGTGCTGTTCGGCGCCTTCACGCGCCTCACCGATTCCGGCCTGGGCTGTCCCGACTGGCCCGGCTGCTACGGCGCGGCCAGCCCGCTCGGCGCGCACGCCGACATCTCGGCCGCGCAGTCGGCCATGCCCACCGGCCCGGTCACCTTCTCCAAGGCCTGGATCGAGATGGTCCACCGCTACCTCGCCACCGGCGTGGGTGTGCTGATCATCGTGCTGGCCGTGGGCAGCTGGATCGAACGCCGCCGCATCCATGTGCACTGGGTCTGGCCGGTGGTCACGCTGGCCTGGGTCTGCCTGCAGGGCGCCTTCGGCGCGTTCACGGTGACCATGAAGCTCTTCCCCGCCATCGTCACCCTGCACCTGCTGGGCGGCCTGGTGCTGCTGGCGCTGCTGCGCGCGCAATCGGTGGCCTACCGCCTGGGCGAGCCGGGCAGCGCCGGCCCCACGCCCATCGGCGCGGCGCAGCGCGGCTGGCTGTTGGCTGCCTTCGCGCTGGTGTGGCTGCAGATCGCGCTGGGCGGTTGGGTCAGCACCAACTACGCCGTGCTGGCCTGCAGCGAGTTCCCCACCTGCCAGGGCAGCTGGTGGCCCGCCATGAACCTGCGCGAGGGCTTCACGCTCTGGCGCAAACTGGGGGCCAACCACGCGGGTGAGGCCATCACCTTCCCGGCGCTCACCGCCATCCACTACGTGCACCGCCTCATGGCCTACGCCGTGTTCGCGCTGCTGCTGGCGCTCGCCTGGGCGCTGTGGCGCGTGCCGGGGCTGCAGCGCTTCGCGCGCGTGCTCGTGGCCCTGTGCGCCTGGCAGTTCCTCACCGGTCTCAGCAATGTCGTGCTCGACTGGCCGCTGCTGGCCGCCGTGGGCCACACCGGCGGCGCCGCCGCGCTGGTGATCGCCTTCACGGGCGCCGTGGCCGCCACGCGCAGCGCGGAGGTTTTCCCGTGAACACAGAAGTGCATCCCTTGTCCCTGCCGTCGACCTGGCGCCAGTTCCACGCGCTGACCAAGCCGCGTGTGATCCAGCTGATCGTGTTCTGCGCGCTCATCGGCATGGTGCTCGCCGTGCCCGGCCTGCCGAGCTGGCCGCAGCTGCGGCTCGCGGCCATCGCCTGCTTCGGCATCTGGCTGGTGGCCGGCGCGGCGGCGGCCTTCAACTGCGTGGTCGAGCAGCACATCGACGCGAAGATGAAGCGCACCGCCTGGCGTCCCACGGCCAAGGGCGAGCTCACCAACTGGCAGACGCTCTCGTTCTCGGCCGCACTGTGCGCGATCGGCTCGGCCATCCTCTGGTTCTGGGTCAACCCGCTCACCATGTGGCTGACCTTCGCCACCTTCGTGGGCTACGCGGTGGTCTACACCGTCATCCTCAAGCCGCTCACGCCGCAGAACATCGTGATCGGCGGGGCCTCGGGCGCCATGCCACCGGTGCTGGGCTGGGCGGCCATGACGGGCACGGTCGCGCCCGAGGCGCTGGTGCTCTTTCTCATCATCTTCCTCTGGACGCCGCCGCACTTCTGGGCGCTGGCGCTCTACCGCGTGGAGGACTACCGCAAGTCCGGCCTGCCGATGCTGCCGGTCACGCACGGTTCCGAGTTCACGCGCCTGCAGATCCTGCTCTACACCTTCGTGCTGCTGGCGGCCACGCTGCTGCCCTTCATGCTGCGCATGAGCGGCTGGTTCTACCTGGTGAGCGCGCTCGCGCTCGGCCTGGGTTTCTGCGGTTACGCCTTCGCGCTGTGGCGGAACTATTCCGACGCCCTGGCTCGAAAGACTTTCCGCTTCTCGCTCATCCACCTGTCGCTGCTGTTCGCGGCGCTGCTCATCGACCACTACCTGCCATGGTGAAGAACACCGTCTCCCGCCGCCGCCTGATGGCCGCTGGCGCCGCTTCCCTGCTGCTGGCCGCGTGTTCCGAGTCGCCGCCGGCGTTCAAAGGCATCGACATCACCGGCGCCGACTACGCCACCGGCTTCTCGCTCACCGACCACAACGGCCAGAAGCGCACGCTGGACGACTTCAAGGGCAAGGTGGTGGTGATCTTCTTCGGCTTCACGCAATGCCCCGACGTGTGTCCCACCTCGATGACCGAGATGGCCGAAGCCAAGCGCCTGCTCGGGCCCGACGGCGATCGCTTCCAGGGCCTGTTCATCAGCGTGGACCCCGAGCGCGACACGCCCGAGGTGATGAAGCAGTACGTGACCCAGTTCGACCCGAGCTTTCTTGCGCTGTACGCGGCGCCCGGCAAGCTGGAGGCCGTGGCCAAGAGCTTCAAGGTCTACTACAAGAAGGTCGAGGGCAAGACGCCCACGAGCTACACCATGGACCACTCGGCGGGCAGCTACGTGTACGACACGACGGGGCGCATCCGCCTCTACAACCGCTACAACAGCGGCGCGCAGTCGCTGGCCGACGATGTGAGGCTACTGCTGAAGGGCTGAACATCGGCCAGGCAGGAAAAAGGGCGCCCGAGGGCGCCCTTGTCGCGTGTGCGGTTCGAATTCAATCCACCTTGGCGCCGCTGAGCTTGACCAGGCGCTCGTACTTGGCGCGCTCGCGGGCCATGAACTCGCCGAAGGCCTGGGGCGTGCTGGGCGCCGGCTCGGCCATCAGGGCGGCGAACTTGCCCTTCACGTCCGGCGACTGCAGGGCCTTGGTGAAGGCCGCGTTGAGCTGCGACACCACGTCGGCCGGCGTGCCGGCCGGGGCCACCAGGCCCCACCAGGTGTCGATCTCGAAGCCGGGCAGGGTCTCAGCGACGGTGGGCACCTCGGGCATCACGCCGCTGCGCTGGGCGGTGGTGACGGCCAGGGCCTTGAGCTTGCCCGCGCGGATGTTGGCCGCCGCGGTGGCGAGGTTGTCGAAGTTGAAGTCGACCTGGCCCGACAGCAGCCCCAGCTGCGCCGGGTTGCCGCCGTTGTAGGGGATGTGCACGGCGAACACGCCAGCCTGGTTCTTGAACAGCTCGCCCGCCAGGTGGCCGGCGCTGCCGTTGCCACCCGAGCCGTAGTTGAGCTTGCCCGGGTTCGCTTTGCCGTAGCGGATGAGGTCGCGCACGCTCTGGATGTTCAGGCGCTGCGCGGTCTCGGCGTTCATCACCAGCACGTTGGGCACGCGCAGCATCTGCGTGACGGGCGCGAAATCCTTCGCCGGGTCGTAGGGCAACTGCTTGAACAGCCAGGGGTTGATGCCGTGCGAGGCCGTGGTGGCGATGCCCAGGGTCAGGCCGTCGGGCGCGGCCTTGGCGACCTGGCTCACGCCGATGTTGCCGCCGGCGCCGGGGCGGTTCTCGATGATCACCGTGCCGAGCGAATCCTTCACCGCGTCGGCCAGGACGCGCGCCGTCACGTCGATCGGCCCACCGGCCGCGAAGGGCACCACGATGCGCGTGGTGCGGGCCTGCGCCCAGGCGGGCAGGGCGAGCGCGGTGGTGACGAGGGCGATGGCGTGGCGGCGGGAAATCATGCGGTGTCTCCTAGGGGGTGGGGGTGTTCAGACCTTGTCCGCGGCGGAAGTGAAGGCGTCGGCGAAGAAGCACTCCTCGGGCAGGCCGGCCTGCGCCACGTAGTCGCGCTTGGCCGATTCGACCACGATGGGCGCGCCGCAGGCGTAGACCTCGAAGCCGCTCAGGTCGGCGTGGTCTTCCAGCACGGCGCGGTGCACGAAGCCCGTGCGGCCGGTCCAGGCGTCCTCGGGCTGGGCGTCGGACACCACGGGCACGTACTTCAGGTTCGGCATGGCGGCCAGCTGCTCCTCGATCCAGGCGCTCTGGTACAGGTCGGCCGGGCGGCGGCCGCCCCAGTACAGGGTGGCGGGGCGCTGGATGCCCTTGAATCGCATGTGCTCGACGATGGCCTTGATGGGGGCGAAGCCCGTGCCGGAGGCGAGCAGCACCATGGGCTTGTCGCTGTCCTCGCGCAGGAAGAAGCCGCCGAAGGGGCCTTCGATGCGAAGGATGTCCTTCTCCTTCATGGTGGAGAAGACCTGGTCGGTGAACTTGCCGCCGGGCATGTGGCGCAGGTGCAGCTCCAACCCTGGCGCCTCGGCCTGCGTGTGCGGCGCGTTGGCCATGGAGTAGCTGCGGCGGTCGCCGTCGCGCAGGATGAACTCCACGTACTGGCCCGCGCGGTACTGGAAGGTGTCGCTGGCGGGCAGCTGCAGGCGCACCACCATCACGTCGTGCGAGGCGCGCGTGAGGCTGTTGACGCGCGCGGGCATCTTCTTGATGGGGAAGGCACCGAGCTCGGTGACCTGGCGCGACTCCAGCACCACGTCGCTGTGGGCCACGCCGCAGCAGGTGAGCACGTAGCCCGCGGCCTCCTCGTCGGCCGACAAGGCCTTGGCCTGGTGCGGCCCGTGCACCACGGTGCCCGACACCAGCTTGCACTTGCAGGAGCCGCAGGCGCCGTCCTTGCAGCCATAGGGCAGGCCGATGCCCTGGCGGATGCCGGCGGCCAGCATGGCTTCGTCGGGGTTGGCGGTGAAGGCGCGCCCGCTGGGCTGCACCGTGATCGTGAATGTCATACTCGCCGTCTTCTTTCTGTCGAGGGGCGCGCTCCGGTGGCGCACCCCGTTCCAAGCAACCGCGCATTGTCGCAAAAACCCGTTTTGCATGAGTTTCCTTGGGGCCTTGCCCGCGCGCTTTCGGCGTGAACGGGTGCTGATCGTGGGCTGTGGCGACGTCGGCCTGCGTACGGCCGGTGCCTTGGGCGCCGGTCGGCGCGCGCGCCTGCTGGCGCTCACCTCCAGTCCGGAGCGCATGCCTGGCCTGCGCGCGGCGGGCCTGGTGCCCTTGCGGGGCGACCTGGACGATGCGCGCAGCCTGCGCCGCCTGGCCGGCCTGGCCACGCGCGTGCTGCACCTGGCGCCGCCGCCTTCGCAGGACATGGCCGACTGGCGCATCGACCCGCGCACGCGCGCCCTGGTGCACGCGCTGGCGCAGCGCACGCCGCCGCTGGCGCTGGTCTATGGCTCCACCACCGGCGTCTATGGCGACCGCGGTGGCGCCTGGACCAGCGAGTCGCAGCCCGCGCGGCCGCGCACCCCGCGCGCGGCGCGCCGCGTGGACGCGGAGGAGCGTGTGCGCTGGCTGGGCCGCGCCCTGGGCGTGCGCGCCAGCGTGCTGCGCATCCCGGGCATTTACGCCAACGACCGCGAGGGCGGCACGCCGCGCGAGCGGCTGCTGCGCGGCACGCCCGTGCTGCGCGCCGAGGACGACGTCTACACGAGCCACATCCACGCCGACGACCTGGCGCGGGCCTGCGCGCTGGCGCTGTGGCGCGGCCGCGCGCAGCGCGTGCTCAACGTGGTGGACGACAGCGAACTCAAGATGGGCGACTACTTCGACCTCGCGGCCGATCTCTACGGCCTGCCACGCCCGCCGCGCGTGCCACGCGACACGGCGCAGGACCAGTTGCCGCTGGTGCTGCTGAGCTTCATGAGCGAATCGCGCCGCCTGCGCAACCAGCGGCTAAAGGATGAGCTGGGGCTGCGGCTGCGCTACCCCACCGTGGCCGAAGGCCTGCGCGGCTGAGGCCGGCGAGCGGCCAACAAAAAGCCCGCGTGGAGCGGGCTGGTTGCAGGGCTTGCTCTGGTGGTGCCGAAGGCCGGACTCGAACCGGCACGCCTTGCGGCGGCGGATTTTGAATCCGCTGCGTCTACCGATTTCGCCACTTCGGCCCGAGCAAGGGCGCGGATTATGGCACAGTGGCGCCATGCAATACCCCACCATCGAAGACGCCGTCGGCCGCACGCCGCTGGTGGCGCTGCAGCGCATCGGCGCGGCGGACAACGGCCCGCGCGGCAACGTCATCCTGGCCAAGCTGGAAGGCAACAACCCGGCCGGTTCGGTGAAGGACCGGCCCGCGCTGTCCATGATCCGGCGCGCCGAGGAGCGCGGCGACATCAAGCCCGGCGACACCCTGATCGAGGCCACTTCCGGCAACACCGGCATCGCGCTGGCCATGGCGGCGGCCATCAAGGGTTACCGCATGGTGCTCATCATGCCGGAGGACCTGTCCGTCGAACGCGCCCAGACCATGAAGGCCTTCGGCGCCGAGCTCATCCTCACGCCCAAGAGCGGCGGCATGGAGTCGGCGCGCGACCTGGCCGACAAGATGCAGGCCGATGGCAAGGGCCGGGTGCTCGACCAGTTCGCCAATCCCGACAACCCGCGCATCCACTACGAGACCACCGGCCCCGAGCTGTGGGAGCAGACCGGCGGGCGCATCACCCATTTCGTGAGCGCCATGGGCACCACCGGCACCATCACCGGCGTCTCGCGCTTCCTCAAGGAAAAGAACCCGGCCGTGCGCATCGTCGGTGCCCAGCCCAGCGAGGGTTCGCGCATCCCCGGCATCCGCAAATGGCCCGAGGAGTACCTGCCCAAGATCTACGACCCCAAGGCGGTCGACGAGATGATCTACGTCTCGCAGGCCGACGCCGAAGACATGGCCCGGCGCATGGCGCGCGAGGAAGGCATCTTCGGCGGCATCTCCGCCGCCGGGGCGCTCTGGACGGCCCTGCAGGTGTCGCGTCAGGTCGAGAACGCCACCATCGTGTTCGTGGTCTGCGACCGCGGCGACCGCTACCTGTCCACCGGCGTCTTCCCCGCCTGACCCCGTGAGCGGCGACGGCGCCTTCCGCTACTGCCCGCAGTGCGCCACGGCGCTGCGCGAGATCGTCCAGGCCGAGGACGGCGGCGACAAGCGGCGCCTGCGCTGCCCGGCCTGCGGCTACACCCACTGGAACAACCCCACGCCGGTGCTGGCGGCCATCGTCGAGCTCGACGGGCGGGTGCTGCTGGCGCGCAACGCCGCCTGGCCGGGCCGCTTTTTCGGGCTGATCACCGGCTTCATGGAGGCTGGCGAGACGCCGGAGGAGGGCATCCGCCGAGAGATCACCGAGGAAACCTCGCTCGACACCGAGGCCCTGAGCCTGGTGGCCGTGCACGATTTCCAGCGCATGAACCAGGTCATCATCACCTACCACGCCCGCTGCCGGGGCGAGGTGCGCCTGTCGCCGGAGCTGTCGGAGTACCGGCTGCTGGAGCCGGCGGCGGTGCGTTGTTGGCGGGCGGGTACGGGCCTGGCCCTGGCCCAGTGGCTTATGTCACGGGGCTTGCAGCCGCAATTCCTGGACGACACACCAAAGGCCGACGCGGCCTAAAATGCGCCGTTACCCAGACGGAGCCCTGCCTTCATGATCGCTGCTGACCGAGAACTCGACGCCCGGGGCCTGAACTGCCCGCTGCCCATCCTGAAGGCCAAGAAAGCCCTGGCCGAGATGCACAGCGGCCAGACCCTGAAGGTGGTGGCCACCGACGCCGGCTCGGTGCGCGATTTCCAGGCCTTCGCCAAGCAGACCGGCAACCTGCTCGTCCACCAGGAAACGCTGGGCGGCGATTTCGTGTCGGTGCTGAAACGGCGCTGATGCCCACGCCCATGGACGTCCTGCTCGTCGACCCGCTGGTGCCCGAAGCCCTGGCGTGGCTGCAGGAGCGCCATGACGTGGTCTACCTTCCCGAGCTGGCGGACGACCCCGCCGAGCTGCGCCGCGCGCTGGCCGAGGCCCGCGCCGTGGTGCTGCCACCGCACGTGGTGGTCTCCCAGGAATTCCTGGACCATGCGCCCCACCTCATGATGGTCGCGCGCATGCAGATCTCCAGCGACAACACCGACCTCAACGCTTGCGCGCAGCGCGGCGTGCGCGTGCTGCAGGCGCGCAGCGCCACGGTGCGCTCCAACGCCGAGTACCTGCTCTACGGCCTGCTGATGCTCTACCGGCGTGGCATGGTGAGCGCGCTGCTGGGCCGCAAGCTGGGCCAGGTGCGCATGGGCCGCGAACTGGCGGGCAGCACCGTGGGCCTGCTGGGCCTGGCGCCGGTGGCGCACACGCTGGCGCCCATGCTGCGCAGCCTGGGCGTGCGCGTGCTGGGCTACGACCCGGCCGTGCACCACGCCGCCGAGCTCTGGGCCAAGCTGCACGTGGAGCCTGTCCCCCTGCACGAGCTGCTGGAGCGCGCCGACGCCATCTCGCTGCAAATGGTCTACGCCTCGCGCTTCAAGGGCTGGATCAACGAGCGCCTGCTCAACCACTGCAAGCCGGGCCAGCTCTGGGTGGGCGTGAGCCGCAGCGCGCTGTTCGACCCCGAGGCCCTGGCCCTGGCCCTGTGCGACGGCCGCATCGACGCCTGCCTGCTCGACGGTGCCAACGCCCAGTTTGCCGCGCCCGGTTCGCCGCTCTACGGCATTCCCAACCTGCACCTCACGCCCCGCCTGGGTTCGCACACGCGCGAGGCCAAGTTGCGGGCGAGCTGGTACCTGGCCCACCGCATCCACGAAACCCTGTCGCCCGACGACGCGCGCCGCGAGCCGGGCAGCAGCGACTTCTCCATGCTCGACAGCCTGGGCTTCCCCGAGTCGGGCGACCCGCCGCAGTCGGCCTCACCCTCGCAGTGGGCCTCGCTCGCGGCGCTGTCCAGGGACTGACCCCCACCGCGCGGCGCTGTACCCCCTGAGGGGCGGTGCCAGCGGCCCGGCCCAGCCGGTGCCGCTGTGCCCAGGGTTCAGCCCAGGCGCGCCAGCTGGGCCTGCACCTTCTCCAGCGTGGCGCCGAAGTCGGCCAGGCGCTGTTTTTCCTGCTCGATCACCGCCGCCGGCGCGCGCGCCACGAAGCCTTCGTTGCCAAGCTTGCCCTGGGCCTTCGCGATCTCGCCCTGCAGGCGGGTGGCTTCCTTGCCCAGGCGGACCTTCTCGGCCGCGACGTCGATTTCCATGAACAGGCACAGGCGGGCCTCGCCCACCACCGCCACGGGCGCGGCGCCCGCGGCCTGGGCCCAGGCGGCCTCGTCGTCGAACACGCGCACCTCGGCCAGCTTGGCCAGCGACTGCAGCACCGGCGCGGCACCGCGCAGGAAGGCGGCGTCGCCCACGGCGTAGAGCGGCAGGCGCTGGGCCGGTGACACGCCCATTTCGCCACGCAGGGTGCGGCAGGCGTCCACCAGCTTCTTCAGGCGCGCCACATGGGCTTCGGCGGCCTCGTCGATGCGCTCAGGCTGGCTCACCGGGTAGGCGGCCAGCGCCACCGATTCGCCGGCCCGCCCGGCCACCGGCGCCACCTTCTGCCACAGCTCTTCGGTGATGAAGGGAATGATGGGGTGGGCCAGCCGCTGGATGGCTTCCAGCGTGCGGATCAGGGTGCGGCGCGTGGCGCGCTGCTGCGCGGCGTCGCCGGTCTGGATCTGCACCTTGGCGATCTCCAGGTACCAGTCGCAGAACTCGTTCCAGACGAAGTCATAGATGGCGTTGGCGACGTTGTCCAGGCGGTACTCGGCGAAACCTTGCGCCACGGTGGCCTCGGTGCGCTGCAGCGCGGAGCTGATCCAGCGGTCGGCCTGGCTGAAGCTGAGGTAGCCATGGAAAGGCTGTCCCACGGCGCATTCGGCCTTGGTGTGCTCTTCGAGGCCGCAGTCCTGCCCTTCGCAGTTCATCAGCACGAAGCGCGTGGCGTTCCAGAGCTTGTTGCAGAAGTTGCGGTAGCCCTCGCAGCGCTTGCTGTCGAAGTTGATGCTGCGGCCCAGCGAGGCCAGGGCCGCGAAGGTGAAGCGCAGGGCGTCGGCGCCGTAGGCGGGAATGCCCTCGGGGAATTCTTTCTCGGTGTCCTTGCGCACGCGCGGCGCGGTCTCGGGCTTGCGCAGGCCGGTGGTGCGCTTGTCCAGCAGCGGCGCCAGCGCGATGCCGTCGATCAGGTCCACCGGGTCGAGCACGTTGCCTTCGCTCTTGCTCATCTTGCGGCCCTGGGCGTCGCGCACCAGGCCGTGGATGTAGACGTGGCGGAACGGCACGCGACCCGTGAAGTGGGTCGTCATCATGATCATGCGCGCGACCCAGAAGAAGATGATGTCGTAGCCCGTCACCAGCACGCTGCTGGGCAGGTAGACGTCGTAGTCCTCGGTGGGGCCGCTCTTGTGCTCGGGCCAGCCCATGGTGCTGAAGGGCACCAGCGCGGACGAGTACCAGGTGTCCAGCACGTCGGGGTCGCGCGTGAGGGTCTTGCCCGGGGCCTGTGCCTGGGCGTCGGCCTGATTGCGCGCCACGTAGACCCGGCCGTCCTCGTCGTACCAGGCGGGGATCTGGTGGCCCCACCAGAGCTGGCGGCTGATGCACCAGTCCTGGATGTTCTTCATCCACTGGTCGTAGGTGTTGACCCAGTTCTCGGGCACGAACTTCACCGCGCCCGAGTCGACGGCGTCGATCGCCTTCTGCGCGATGCTCTTGCCGCTGGGGTCCTGCTCGCTGACCTTGGTCATGGC
>NZ_MKSS01000161.1:0-13563 GCF_001897365.1 Hydrogenophaga sp. 70-12 | reverse complement strand
AAAGAAACCAAGGTCACGCTGGGCGGCTGCGGCGGCTGATCGCCGCGCACCCCTTCCGAGATTCAACGTACACAGGAGTCCCCCATGGCTGATCCGATGCGCATCCGCGCCGCCGTTGCCGACGGCGAAACCACCGTCCGCGTGCTCATGTCGCACATCATGGAGCCTGGCACGCGCCGCGACGCGTCCGGCAACCTCATCCCCGGTCACTTCATCACGAGCGTCGACTGCACCCACAACGGCAAGACCGTGCTGCAGGCGCAGTTCACCGGTGCCGTGGCCCAGAACCCCTTCCTGTCCTTCAAGTTCAAGGGCGGTGCCAAGGGCGACAAGATCGTCGTGAAGTGGAGCGACAACAAGGGCGACTCGCGCACCGACGAAGCGGCGATCGCCTGAGTACCCCCCACGCGGCCATCCGTCCAGGGCGGGGCGGGTGGCCGCCGGTTTTCCGACAACGCCTGAGAAGAGGAGATCTCCCCATGAAGCGACCTGTTTCCCGCGCCATCGCCTTTGCGGCGCTGGTGCTTGGCGCCGCTGCCGCGCACGCGCAATCGTCCACGGCCGACGGCATCGCCAAGTACCGCGAGATGCTGCAGGACGGTAACCCCGCCGAACTGTTCGAAATGAAGGGCGAAGAGCTCTGGAAACAAAAGCGTGGGCCGAAGAAGGCCTCGCTGGAGCAGTGCGACCTGGGCAAGGGCCCGGGCGTGATCAAGGGCGCCTTCGTGGAACTGCCGCGCTACTTCAAGGACACCAACCGGGTGGAAGACCTGGAGGGCCGCATCATCACCTGCATGGAAACCCTGCAGGGCTTCAACGGCGACGAGGTTCGCAAGACGCCGTTTCGCCGCGGGGAAATGGCCAACGTGACGGCGATCGCCACCTATGTGGCCACCGCGTCCAAGGGCATGAAGATGGATCTGCCGCAGTCGCATCCGCAGGAAAAGATGATGTACGAGACGGGCAAGCGCCTGTTCTTCACGCGCGGCGGCACGCACGACTTCTCCTGCGCTTCCTGCCACGGTGCGGACGACAAGCGCATCCGCCTGCAGGACCTGCCCAACCTCACCAAGAACCCGGGCGACGGCGTCGGCTTCGCCGCCTGGCCGGCCTACCGCGTGTCCAACGCGCAGATGTGGGGCATGCAGCTGCGCCTGAACGACTGCTTCCGCCAGATGCGCTGGCCCGAGCCCAAGTTCGGCAGCGACGCCACGCTGGCGCTGAGCGTCTACATGGGCGTCAACGCCAAGGGCGCCGAGTCCGCCGTGCCCGCGATCAAGCGCTGAAGAGGAGACCCACGATGAACAAGAAGACCATCCTCGCCATCCTGCCGCTGGCCGCGCTGCTCGCCGCCTGCTCGATGCCGCCCTCGCAGGCCGACGTCGAGAAGGCCACGGCCGACATGATGAAGAACTCCTTCCAGGCCAAGGGCATCGCCACCCTGGATCGCCTGGAGCAGGATCAGGCCAACGCCACCTGCCTGCAAGCCGATCTCTCGGGCAAGCCCCTGGACGAGAAGCTCGCCAAGGCGGTCGAGGAGGCCAACATGAAGACCATCAAATGGCCTTCCGATGGCAAGTTCCTGGGCGACTGGAAAGAGGGCGAGAAGATCGCCCAGAGCGGCCGTGGCCTGACCTGGACCGACGACGCGAAGCAGGCCAACGGGGGCAACTGCTACAACTGCCACCAGATCAGCAAGGAAGAGATCTCCTTCGGCACCCTGGGCCCCAGCCTCTACAACTACGGCAAGCTGCGCGGCGTGAGCGACCCGAACGCCGCGGGTTCCAAGGCCATCGTCGAGTACACCTGGGGCAAGCTCTACAACGCGCGGGCCTACAACGCCTGCTCGCAGATGCCGCGCGCCGGCCACAAGGGCATCCTCAACGAGACGCAGCTCAAGCACGTGATGGCGCTGCTGCTCGACCCGAACTCGCCCGTCAACAAGTGATCCCTGCAGCCCGGCGGCCCCTGTGCCGCCGGGCTTTTTTGTGCGTTTGAATATCAGCATTTGCTTCTAGAGAGAGTGCCCCATGAGCCTGAGCCGTCGTGAATTCATGCAACTGCTGGCCGCCGCGAGCGCCGCCGGCATGGCGCTCGACCACCGCGACGCCCTCGCCGCCAGCGCCGGCGCCGGCGAGCGCCTGTACGACGTGCCCAGCTTCGGCAACGTCAGCTTCCTGCACTTCACCGACTGCCACGCGCAGCTCACGCCGGTGTATTTCCGCGAGCCCAGCATGAACCTGGGCGTGGGCGGCGCCACCGGCAAGGCCCCGCACCTGGTGGGCGAGGCCCTGCTCAAGCACTTCAAGATCCGTCCCGGCACCGCCCAGGCGCACGCCTTCAGCTACCTCGACTTCGCCCAGGCCGCCAAGACCTACGGCAAGGTGGGGGGCTTCGCGCACCTGGCCACGCTGGTCAAGCGGCTGCGCTCGGGCCGCCCGCACGCCTGGCTGCTGGACGGCGGCGACACCTGGCAGGGCTCGGCCACCTCGCTGTGGACCAACGCGCAGGACATGGTCGACGCCTGCAAGAAGCTCGGCGTGGACATCATGACCTCGCACTGGGAGCACACCTTCGGTGCCAAGCGCGTGCAGGAGATCGTCGAGAAGGACCTGAAGGGCCACATGGAATTCCTGGCCCACAACATCAAGACCACCGACTTCGAGGACCTGGTGTTCAAGCCCTACACCATCCGCGAAATGAACGGCGTGCCGGTCGCCGTCATCGGCCAGGCTTTTCCGTACACGCCCATCGCCAACCCGCGCTACATGGTGCCCGACTGGACCTTCGGCATCCAGGAGGACCACCTGCAGAAGATGGTGGACGAGGTGCGTGGCAAGGGCGCTCAGGTGGTGGTGTTGCTCTCGCACAACGGCATGGACGTGGACCTGAAGCTGGCCTCGCGCGTCAGCGGCATCGACGCCATCCTGGGCGGCCACACGCACGACGGCATGCCCGCGCCCACCGTGGTGAAGAACCCCGGCGGCCAGACCCTGGTCACCAACGCCGGCTCCAACACCAAGTTCCTCGGCGTGCTCGACTTCGACGTGCGCGGCGGCAAGGTTCAGGGCTACCAGTACAAGCTCATGCCCATCTTCGCCAACCTGCTGCCGGCCGACGCCGACATGCAGGCCTTCATCGACGGCGTGCGCGCGCCCTACAAGGCCCGGCTGGAAGAGAAACTGGCCGTCACCGAGGACCTGCTCTACCGCCGCGGCAACTTCAACGGTTCCTGGGACCAGGTCATCTGCGACGCGCTGATCGACGTGAAGGGCGCGGACCTGTGCTTCTCGCCGGGCGTGCGCTGGGGCACCTCGCTGCTGCCGGGTGACACCATCACCATGGAAGCGCTGATGGACCAGACGGCCATCACCTACCCCTCGACCACGCTCAACGAATTCACCGGCGCGCAGATCAAGGACATCCTGGAAGACGTGGCCGACAACATCTTCAACCCCGACCCCTACTACCAGCAGGGCGGCGACATGGTGCGCGTGGGCGGCATGCAGTACGCCATCGCGCCGAACGAGCGCATGGGCCAGCGCATCCAGAACATGCGGCTCAAGGGCAAGCCCGTGGAGGCCGACAAGACCTACAAGGTGGCCGGCTGGGCCTCGGTGCAGGAGGGCGTCAAGGGCGAGCCGGTGTGGGACGTCGTGGCCGGCCACCTGCGCGCCAGGAAGGTGGTCAAGGGCGTGAAGATCAACACCCCGACGCTGGTGGGCATGAAGGGCAACCCGGGCATGGCGGCCTGACTGAGGCCGCGCCCATGAAAAAAGCCACCGCCCGCGGGGGCGATGGCTGTCAAAACCAAACCTTGGAAAGGAAGGGGCCCGAGGGCCCCGGGGCGGGGCCGCGAGGCCCCGCTGTCACGATCAGAAGTCGTGACGGATGCCAGCGGCGTACAGGCGGCGCTCGGCGACCTCGGTGCCGGCGCCGTTCTCGGCGTCGCCATTGAGGTAGGCGGCGTACACGCGGGTGCGCTTGGACAGCGAGTAGGTCACGCCGAAAGCCAGGCCCTTGGACTTGGCGGTGTCGACACCGGCGTTCTCGGACTTGTTGTAGGCGTAGCCCACCGAGAAGTCCCAGGGACCCATCGGCATGTTGGCGCCGACCACGAAGCCGTTGGACTCCAGGGTGCCCTGCTCGGCCATGTTGTAGCCAGCGGAGACGCGCACGGCGCCGAAGTCGTAGGCGCCGGCCAGGGTGGTGTACTCACGCTTGGTGGCCGACACCTCGTGGTTCTGCTCCTGGTAGCCCAGGCCCACGTCCAGGGGGCCGCTGCGGTAGCGCAGGTTGAAGGCGGTCACGTCGCGCTTGACCGGCGAGGCCTGCTCGTCCAGGCCGTAGCTGATGCCGCCGGTGAAGCCGCCGAAGTTCGGCGACTCATAGCGGATCTGGTTGCTGCTGCGCGAGGAGTAGTCGGCCACGTGGCCCACGGCGACGCCACCCACGCTGTTGACGTAGGCGATCTTGGTCGGCGAGAACTCCGAATCCCACAGCGCGCTGCCGACGCTGATGTCGCGGATGTCGTCGAAGGCGGTCTCGGTGCGGCCGAGCTTGACCGCGCCGAAGCCACCCGTCAGGCCGACGATGGACTGGCGATCGAAACCGGCGCCGAAGGCGGCGCCGGTGTCCACGCCCAGCGTGGTCTCGAGCTGGAAGATGGCCTTGAGGCCGCCACCGAGGTCTTCGGTGCCGCGAAAGCCCAGGCGGCTGGTGCTCAGCAGGCCGCTGGACAGCTGCGACTGGCTTTGGGCGGCGCCCGACGCGCCGGCCTTCTCGGAGCCGAGGGAGGCGTCGAGGCGGCCGTAGACGCTGACGCTGGACTGCGCCATGGCGGCGCCGCTGATGGTGGCCAGGGCGGCCAGAGCAATCAGGCTCTTTTTCATGGAATGGTTTCTCCGTTGGGGGGTCTCGGGCCCTGAGAGGACCCGTGCCTCCCGCACCGTGCGGGACGACGGGCCTATTCCACGTGGCGAAGATAACCGTCTGATTACATTTGTAATGGTTTGCCCTATTTACAACGAGCATCCTTAGGTGTTGGAAGGGCTTTCGCGCCGTTGGCATGAAGTTGTGCGCACGGGCGTCTGAGGGTTATCACGGATTAATGTTGGGCTAAGAGGGGCGCCCGAGCATGCGGCGCATGAACTCCCGAACCCCTCCCTCCCACCCGCGCCTTGGCGCAGGCCGCTCGCCCCGCGCGCCGGACGCCGCGCCACGCGGGCCCTTGTCGCTGCGGCCCCTGGTGGGCGCGGCCCGCGAAGGCGGCCTGGACCTGATCCGGCGCCGCTTCGAGCGGGAACACCAGGCGCGGCTCACGCACTTCATGCCGGGCCTGCTGGGCCTCATGGACGCCGACAACGCGATCGTGGGCGCGGCGGGCTGCCGGCCCGCCGCCGGTGGCGCGCTGTTCCTGGAGCGCTACATCGATGTGCCGATCGAGGCCGCGATCGCGGCCGAGACGGGCGAGCCCGTGGCGCGACACGAGGTGGTGGAGGTGGGCAACCTCGCGGCCGAGGGCCCGGGCAGCGCCCGCCTGCTCATCGTCGCGTTGACCGATTGGCTGGCCACGCAGGGCTACCGGTGGGTCGCCTTCACCGGCACGCGCGGCCTGCTGAACAGTTTTCGCCGCCTGGGCCTGGCGCCGCGCGTGCTGGCCCCCGCCGACCCCGCGCGCATGGGCGATGCCTTGCCGCAGTGGGGCCGCTATTACACCCAGCAGCCCCAGGTGGTGTTCGGCGAGATCCCGCCCGCGCAGCGCCAGCTGTCGCGCCACCCCGGCACGCCGGGCTGGTGGCTGGACGGGGAGTGAGCCATGCCGTCCAAGCTTTCCACCGAACATTTCTGGCAGACGCTGCTCGCGCACGGCGATCGACCGGCGCTCAGCGATGGCACGCAGCGCCTGGACTACGCCGAGCTGGTCCGGCAGGTGCAGCGGCGCCGTGCCCAGCTCGCCGGCTTCGGCGCGCGCCGCGTGGCCCTGTGCCTGGACAACGGCATCGACTGGGTGCTCTGGGACCTCGCCCTGCTGAGCGAGGGCCTGGTCTGCGTGCCCGTGCCGGCTTTCTTCTCGCCCGCGCAGCAGCGCCACGTGGTCGACAGCTCGGGGGTGGACACGCTCATCGGTCCGCTGGCCCCCTGGTCGCAGGAGGCGGGCTTTCGCCCCGTGGCGCCGGGCCTGAGCCAGCGCCCGGTGGCCGACGCGCCACCGGTGTTCCCCGGCACGGTGAAGATCACCTACACCTCGGGCACCACGGGCCTGCCCAAGGGCGTGTGCCTCGACGCGCCGGCCATGCTCGCCGTGGCGGCCAGCCTCTGGGACGTGGTGGGGGCCAGCGGCGCGCGCCAGCACCTGGCCGTGCTGCCCTTGGCCACGCTGCTGGAGAACGTGGCCGGCGTGTACGCGCCGCTGCTGGGCGGCGCCCGCACCGAACTGCGGCCCATGGCCGAGATCGGCCTGCTGGGCGCGAGCGGGCTTGACCTGCCGCGCCTGCTCAGGCGCCTGGGCGAGAGCCAGCCGCACAGCCTGATCCTGCTGCCGCAATTGCTGCAGGCCCTGGTGGGCGCGGTCGAGCACGGCTGGACGCCGCCGCCCAGCCTGCGGTTCATCGCCGTGGGCGGCGCGCACGTGGCGCCTTCGCTGCTGCGCCGCGCGGTGGCCGCGCGCCTGCCGGTGTTCGAAGGCTACGGCCTGTCCGAGTGCGCCTCGGTGGTGTGCCTGAACGCGCCGAACGACAACCGCATCGGCACCGTGGGCCGGCCGCTGCCGCACGCGCGCGTGCGGCTGGCCGACGACGGCGAGGTGCTCGTGCAGGGCGCGCGCGCCCTGGGCTACCTGGGTGAAGCGCCCGAGACCGGCGAATGGCTGGCCACCGGCGACCTCGGTCGCTTCGACGAGGCAGGCCATCTGCTGCTGAGCGGGCGCAAGAAGCACCAGTTCATCACCGCCTACGGCCGCAACGTCAACCCCGAATGGGTGGAGTCGGAGCTGGTCCAGCAGGCGCCGATCGCGCAGGCCTGGCTGTACGGCGAGGCCCTGCCCGAGAACCTGGCCGTGCTGGTGCCCCGACACGCCGGCGTGAGCGACGGCGAACTGGCCGCCGCCGTGGCCGCCGTCAACCAGACCCTGCCCGACTACGCGCGCGCGCACCACTGGCGGCGCGCCGCGCAAGCCTTCAGCGCGGACAACGGCCTGGCCACCAGCAATGGCCGCCTGCGGCGCGACGCGCTGCGAGCGCATTACCACGCGGCCCTGGCCGCGATCGATCCCACCTCCCGACCCAAGGACATCGCATGAACTTCTTCGACCAATTGCAGGCGCAGACCGCCAGCGAACGGGCCTACCTGCTGGGCGCGCCCATCATCGGCCAGGCCATGGAAGGCCGTGTGTCGACGGCCGACTACATCGCCTTCCTGACCCAGGCCTACCACCACGTCAAGCACACGGTGCCGCTGCTCATGGCCTGTGGCGCGCGCCTGCCCGATCGCCTGGAATGGCTGCGCCAGGCCGTGGCCGAGTACATCGAGGAGGAGTACGGCCACCAGGAGTGGATCCTCAACGACATCGCGGCCTGCGGCGGCGACCCCGACGCGGTGCGCCGCGGCGAGCCCTCGCTGCCCACCGAGCTCATGGTCGGCTACGTGTACGACCGCATCGCCCGCCACAACCCGGTGAGCTTCTTCGGCATGGTCAACGTGCTCGAAGGCACCAGCATCCAGCTCGCCTCGCGCGCGGCCGGGCGCATCCAGGAAACGCTGGGCCTGCCAGGCAAGGCCTTCAGCTACCTCAGCTCGCACGGCGCGCTGGACCTCGACCACATCCAGCTGTTCGCCGGCCTGGTCAACCGCCTCGACGACGAGGGCGACCGCCAGGCCGTGCTGCACACGGCCCGCGTCGTCTACCGCCTCTATGGCGACCTGTTCCGCGCGCTGCGCCCGCACGAGCAGCCGGCCGCGCTCGCCGCCTGAAAGGAAGGCCCCCCATGAATCTGGCATCGAGCCGCTGGGTCGTCACCGGCGCCAGCGGCGGCATCGGGCAGGCGCTGGTCGAGGAGCTGTGCCGGCGCGGCGCGCGGGTGCTCGTCGCGGGCCGGCAGGCCGACACCCTGCACGCCCTGGCCGAGAGCCACCCGCAGCGCGTGCGCGTGGTGGTGGCCGACCTGCGCACGCCCGCCGGCCGCCAGGCCGTGGTGGACGCCGCGCGCGACATCGGCCACGTCGACGGCCTCATCAACGCCGCCGGCGTCAACCACTTCGGCCTCTTCGACGGCATGGACGACGCGGCCATCGAGCAGATGGTCGCGCTCAACCTCACGGCCACCCTGCAGCTCACACACGCGATGCTGCCGCTGCTGCGCGAGCGCCCGCGCGCCACGGTGGCGTTCCTCGGTTCCATCTTCGGCTCCATCGGTTACCCGGGCCAGGCGGTCTACAGCGCCACCAAGTTCGCGCTGCGCGGCTTCGCCGAGGCGCTGCGCCGCGAACTGGCCGACGGCCCGGTGCGCGTGCTGTACGCCGCCCCGCGCTCCACCCGCACGGCGATGAACGCCGACGCCATGGTGCAGATGAACCGGCAGCTGCAGGTGGCCATGGACCCGCCCGAGACCGTGGCACGCCGCATCGCCGACGCGCTGCGCGACGAGCGCAAGGAAATCTACCTGGGCAGCCCCGAGAAGTTTTTCGTCCGCCTCAACGGCCTGCTGCCGCGCCTGGTGGACCGTGCGCTGCGCAAGCAGCTGCCCGTCATCCAGCGCTTCGCGCGCCAACCCACCCAAGGAACCGCCTCGCCATGAAAACCCGACACCACCTCCTCGCCATCACCCTCGCCGCCGCCTTGGGCGCGGGCCTGAGCCTGCCGGCCCTGGCCCTGGGCGACGCCGCCCGCCAGCAGCTCGAGGGCATCCAGGCCCGCTGGGCCGAGGTGAACTACAAGCTGCCCGACAAGCAGCGCGAAGCCGCCTTCGCCGATCTCGCGCAGCAGGCCGCGCAGGCCGTGACCGCCGAGCCCGCGGCGGCCGAACTGCGCATCTGGCACGGCATCGTGCTCAGCACCTACGCGGGCGCCAAGGGCGGTTTGGGCGCGCTCGATCTGGTGAAGAAGGCCAAGGCCGAACTGGAAGAGGCGCTCAAGCTCGATCCCAAGGCGCTCGACGGCTCGGCCTACACCAGCCTGGGCAGCCTGTACTACCAGGTGCCGGGCTGGCCGCTGGGCTTTGGCGACGACGCCAAGGCCGAGGCCCTGCTCAAGCAGGCGCTGGCGATCAACCCCGACGGCATCGACCCCAACTTCTTCTATGGCGACTTCCTGCTGCGCAAGAAGCGCTACCCGCAGGCCAAGGCCGCGCTGGAGAAAGCCCTCGCGGCGCCCGACCGAGCGGGCCGCACGGCCGCCGACGAAGGCCGCCGCAGCGAAATCCGCCAGCGGCTGAAGGACATCGAAAGCCGCCTGTGACGCGGCACCGCCGCGCTTCTTGACGGGCATCAAGCCGGCGCGCGCGGGCGCGCCGCAAGCTGCGGGCGGCTTCAAGGAGTTGCCATGCCCCTCAAACAGATCCTCGTCCACATGGACGCGGACGAACGCAGCCTGGAGCGCCTGCGCATCGCCCGCCAACTGGCCCACGCGCACGGCGCCGTGCTGGACGCGCTTTACGCCGCGAGCCTGGTGCCGCTGGCGATGCCATACCCCGAACTTGGCGAGAACGCGGCCAGCCTGCTGCAGCGCGAGCTGCAGCGCTGCGCGCAGGCGCGCGCGGCCTTCGAGCGCGACATGCGCCGCCCCGATGGCACAGCCACCTGGAGTGAGCTGACGGTGTTTCCGCTGATCGAGGGCTTCGCCGAGCAGGCGCTGTTCGCCGACCTGTTGGTACTGGGCCAGCACGACCCGGGCAGGCAGCACGCGCCCGACGTGCCGCCCGACTTCGTCGAAGGGGTGCTGGCCGCCAGCGGGCGGCCCGCGCTGGTGGTGCCTTACACCGGCCAGTTCGAGGCCTTGCCGCGGTGCATCGCCATTGCCTGGAAGCCCGGCCGCGAGGCGATGCGCGCGGTGATCGCCGCGCTGCCACTGCTGCAGCGCGCCGAGCGGGTGCACGTGCTGGGCTGGGGCGCCGAACCGGGGCCGCTGGTGCAAGGCCCCCGGCTGGACCTGCGCGGCTGGCTGAGGCTGCACGGCGTCTCGGTGCAATGGCACCGGGAAGACCAGGAACCCGCGGACCTGGGCGAGGTGCTGTTGTCGCGCGTCTGCGACCTGTCGGCCGACCTGCTGGTGATGGGCTGCTACGGCCACGCACGCGTGCGCGAATGGGTCCTGGGCGGGGTCAGCCGCACCGTACTTGGGTCCATGACGCTGCCGGTGCTGATGTCGCACTGAGGCGGCGCCCCGGGCGCGGCCTCAGGCCAGGTCCGTGGGCCGGATGACCATCACCGGCGACGGCGCGAGCCGGATGATCTGCTCGGCGCCGCTGCCCAGCAGCAGGCGGTTGACGCCGCGCCGGCCGTGCGTGCCCAGCACGATCAGGTCGGCCCGCCAGTCGCGCGCCGCCTGCGCCACCGATTCGCCCAGCCGCGGGCCGAGTTCATCAATGAGCAGCGAATCGCAGGCCACCCCGGCGGCCTTGACGGTCGCCATCGCCTCGTCCAAGGCCTCGCGGGCCCAGGTGCGCGCGGTGCCGAGCAAATCCACCGTGGCCTCGTAGCCGCTCACGTACATCATCTGATCGATGGCGTGCATCACGCGGATCTGCCCGTCCATGGCGCGGGCCAGCTGGATGGCGGCCTCGAGCGCCCTCTTGGAGGTCTCGCTGCCATCCACGGGCACGAGGATTCGCTTGAACGGGTTCATGGAGGTCTCCGCATGGAACGTTGAACGATGGCCCCACTGTGCCTGGGCGCGCGCGGAACCGCTTTGCGATGGATCAACAACGCCCGCGGGCGGCGGGCCTATCGTCACCGGCAGTACCACTTTTCCCCGAAAGGACCGCGCCATGCCCCGCATCGAATGGATTCTGGTGGCCAGTGCCACGCACGCGCGCCTGCTGCAGCGCGAACCCGGTTTGCCCCTGGTGCTGATCGCCACCTTCTCGCATCCCGAAGGCCGGCTCAAGGCCAGCGAACTCGGTGACGACCGCGCGGGCCATGAGCGCGCCGACCGCCGCGGTCAAGGCGGCGTGGCCCTGGAGCCCCGCCTGGACGCGCACCGCAAGGAGCATCAGCGCTTCGCGCGCGAACTCGCCGAGCACCTGGAGGCCGGCGCGCGGTCCCAGGCCTATCGCGCGCTGGTGGTGTTCGCGGGCAAGCCCTTTCTCGGCGAGCTTCGCGACGCGCTGGGCGATGGCGCGCGCCGCCTGCTCAAGGCCAGCCTGCCCGTGGACCTGAGCCAGGTGAGCGCGCTCGAACTGGACCAGCGCGTGCGCGATGAGCTGGCGTCCGCCTGAGGCGCGCGCATGGCCCCCGTCGCCGCCTTCCTGGAAGAGCTCGCGCGGCGTGCCGGTGTTGCCTTCGAGGTGGTGCTGCCCGGCGGCGGCCGCCTGAAGGCGGGCGAGGGCGCCCCCGCCTTTGGCCTGCACTTTCGCAGCGAGGGCGCGCTCGCGGCCACGCTGCTGCGCGGCCACATGGGCCTGCTCGAGGCCTACTTCGATGGCCAGGTCGATCTGGCCGGGCCCCTGAACCGGGCCCTGGCCGCGGGCCTGAGCGCCGGCTTCGACCTACAGGCCTCGGTGGTGAACAGCGTGGAGAACCGCCTGCTCGAGCGGGGACAGAGCAACCGCGACCGCGCCCAGGCCAAACGCAACGCCTGCGCGCACTACGACCTGGGCGAGGCCTTCTATCGGCTCTGGCTCGACGAGCCGCTCAAGATGTACACCTGCGCCTACTGGCGCGAGGGCTGCACCTCGCTGGAGCAGGCGCAGCGCGACAAGATCGACCACGTCTGCCGCAAGCTGCGCCTGGCGCGTGGCGAGCGCTACGTGGACCTGGGCTGCGGCTTTGGCGGCTTTCTGCTGCGCGCCTGGGAGACCACGGGGGCGATCGGCACCGGCATCAACACCGCCACCGGCCAGGTGCAGTGGCTGCGCGAGTCGCTGGAGCGCCAGGGCCTGGCGCCCACGCTGTCGGTGCGCGAGGCCGATTTCCGCGACGTGGGCGAGTGCTTCGACAAGCTGGTGTCCATCGGCGTGCTGGAACACGCCGGCCGCGACCAGCTGGCCGAGGTGATCCAGGCCCACGCCGACTGCCTGCGCCCGGGAGGCATCGGCATGCTGCACTTCATCGGCCACGTGGGACCGCGCGACACCGAGCCCTTCATCCGCAAGCACGTCTTCCCCGGCGGCTGGATTCCCGCGCTCAGCGAGGTGATGCAGGAGATGGAGCGCTGCGGGCTCGAGGTGCTCGACGTGGAGAACCTGCGCCGCCATTACGCGCTCACGCTCGATGAGTGGGCGCGGCGCTTCGCGCAGCGCTGGCCCGAGATCCAGGCGCTGGACCCCGCGCGGTTCGACGAACGCTTCCGCCGCATCTGGACTGTCTACCTCGTGGGCTGCGCCGAACTGTTCCGCTCACCCGTCGGTTGCACCCACCTGTTCCAGGTGCTGTTCAGCAAAGGCAACGCGGGCCGCGCCGCCTACCCCATGACGCGGGACCATGTCTACGCCGTCGATGCCCCAGGCGCGCGCGGCACGTGAAGCGCAGCGCGCGCACGCGGCCCGCGTCCGCGCGGTCGCCGAGCGGCTGCGCCAGGACCCATCGCGCAAGCCCCTGGCCCTGGACAAGCGCACCTCCAACCTGTTCCGCCATCGCCAGCGCGCGGCGCGCCAGCGGCTGGACCTGAGTGGCCTGAACCAGGTGCTGGGCGCCGACACACAGGCGGGCTGGGTGGACGCCGAGGGCATGCTCACCTATGAGGACCTGGTGGCCTGGACCCTGCCGCGCGGGGCCATGCCCGCGGTGGTGCCGCAGCTCAAGACCATCACCGTGGGCGGAGCGCTCGCGGGCGTGGGCATCGAGGCCACCTCGTTCCGTCACGGCCTGGTGCACGAGACCATGAGCGCGCTGGAGGTGCTGCTGCCCGGTGGCGAGGTGGTGCACTGCACGGCCGACAACGAGCACGCCGATCTCTTCCACGGCTTCCCGAACGCCTACGGCACCCTGGGCTATGCGCTGAGCGCTCGGCTTCGCACCCTGCCCACACAGCCCTTCGTGCACGTGCACCACCAGCGCTTCGACGACCCGCGGGCGTTCTTCGACGCCCTGGCCGCGGCCTGCGCGCCCCTGCCGGCGGGTGTCGGCCCCGACTTCGTCGATGGCGTGCTGTTCGGTCCGCGCGAGCAGGTGCTCAGCCTGGCGCGCTTCGTGCCCGAGGCCGCGCGCGCCAGCGACTACACCTGGCTCGACATCTACCACGAGTCGCTGCGGCGGCGCGAGGAGGACACGCTGACCACCGCCGGCTACCTGTGGCGCTGGGACACCGACTGGTTCTGGTGCTCGCGCCGCTTCGGCCTGCAGCACCGCTGGCTGCGCCATCTGCTGGGGCGGCGGTACCTGAATTCGCGCACCTACACGCGCTGGATG
>NZ_MKSS01000160.1:0-13655 GCF_001897365.1 Hydrogenophaga sp. 70-12 | reverse complement strand
GCCGATCAACATCGAATGGGGCCACGACAACCGCACCGTGGGCATCCGCTCGCCGATCGCCTCACCCGAGGCGCGCCGCGTGGAAAACCGCGTGATCGGCGCCGACGCCAACCCCTACGTGGCCATGGCCATGACCCTGGCCTGCGGCTACCTGGGCATGAAGAACAAGATCAAGCCCAAGCCCGAGATGAAGGGCGACGCCTACCTCTCGCCCTACGCGCTGCCGCGCAGCCTGGGCGAGGCGCTGGACTGGCTGCGCCGCGAGCCCGACCTGCACGAGGTGCTGGGCCATGAGTTCGTGACCATCTACACCGAGATCAAGGAGCTCGAGTTCGACGAGTTCATGAAAGTCATTTCGCCCTGGGAGCGCGAGCACCTCCTTTTGCATGTCTGACCTGGAATTCCCGCGATGAACCCGAACCCCCTGATCGCCCCGCCCGCGCTGGTGCGCCGCGCCGAGCGGCACGACACGAAAGCCATCCAGGCGCTGGACAGCGCGCACTACATCCACCCCTTCACCGACCACGCCGACCTGGCCACGCGCGGCGCGCGCGTGATCACGCAGGCCCAGGGCATCTACATCTGGGACTCCGAGGGCCAGAAGATCCTGGACGCCATGAGCGGCCTGTGGTGCGTGAACGCGGGCTACGGGCGCAAGGAGCTGGCCGACGCGGCCTACCAGCAGCTCATGACGCTGCCGTACTACAACAGCTTCTTCCAGACCACCAACGTGCCGGCGGTGCAGCTGGCGTCCAAGCTGGCCGCGCTGGCGCCCGAAGTGCGCGGGCGCCGCTTCGAGCACGTCTTCTTCAGCTCCAGCGGCAGCGAAAGCAACGACACCAACGTGCGCCTGGTGCGCCGCTACTGGGACCTGATGGGCCAGCCGCAGCGCAAGACCCTCATCGGCCGCCACAACGCGTACCACGGCTCCACCATGGCCGGGGCCTCGCTCGGCGGCATGAGCGGCATGCACGCGCAGGGCGACCTGCCGATCCCCGGCGTGGTGCACATCGAGCAGCCCTACTTCTTCGAGAACGGCCGGCCCGGCGAGAGCGAGGCCGAGTTCGGCCTGCGCGCGGCGCGCTGGCTGGAGGAAAAGATCCTGGCCGTCGGCCCGGACAAGGTGGCCGCCTTCATCGCCGAGCCGGTGCAGGGCGCCGGCGGCGTGATCATCCCGCCCTCGACCTACTGGCCCGAGATCCAGCGCATCGTCGACCAGTACGGCATCCTGCTCATCAGCGACGAGGTGATCTGCGCCTTTGGCCGCCTGGGCCACTGGTTCGCCTACGAGAAGTTCGGCTACCGCCCCGACCTGGTGACCTTCGCCAAGGGCGTCACCAGCGGCTACATCCCCCTGGGCGGCGTGATGGTGGGCGACCGAGTGGCGCAGGTGCTGATCGACAAGGGCGGCGAGTTCAACCACGGCTACACCTACAGCGGCCACCCCGTGGCCTGCGCCGTGGGCCTGGCCAACCTGGAGCTGATGGAGCGCGAAGACCTGCCGCGCAAGGTGCGCGAGGACCTGGCGCCCTACCTGGCCAAGCGCTTCGCCGAGATCGCCGAGCACCCGCTGGTGGGCCTGGCCGAGACCTGCGGCTTCGTGGCCGGTCTGGTGCTGGTGAAGGACAAGGCCTCCAAGGCGATGTACGACCCGGACCTGGCCGTCGGCATGATGTGCCGCGCCCACTGCTTCAGGAACGGGCTGATCATGCGCGCGGTGGGCGACCGCATGATCATCGCGCCGCCGCTGGTGATGACGCGCGAGCAGATCGACGAAATGGTGGCCCTGATCCAGCGCTGCCTGGACGACACCTTGACGGAACTGCGCCAAAAAGGGCTGCATGCATGACTAGAATGGCCGCCGGTCCCTTTTTTGGGGCATGGCGGTCACGGAACGGGCTTCCCGGGTCTGGAACTTGCATGCCCCGAGCAGGTCATCAGCCGCCCTGCGTCGGCGGTTTTGGTCCCAACCCACCTCCCTTGGAGTGAGCATCACCATGAAGAAGCACGTTCTGGTTCTCGCGATGGCGGCCGTGATGGTCGCCGCCTGCGGCAAGAAGGAGGAGCCCGCTCCTGCTCCCGCTCCGGCCCCCGTGGCCACCGCCCCGGCGCCGGCCCCCGCGCCCGCCGGCCCGGTGCTCGACGAGGAGAAGGTTCTCAACGTCTACAACTGGCCCGACTACATCACCGAGAACATGCTCGCCGACTTCGAGAAGGAGTACGGCGTCAAGGTCAACTACGACACCTTCGAGAACAACGAGGCCCTGCACGCCAAGCTCGTCGCGGGCAACTCGGGCTACGACATCGTGATCCCCACCGCCGGCTTCGCCAAGAAGCAGATCGATGGTGGCCTGTACCAACCCATCGACAAGAGCCGGCTCACGAACTACGGCAACCTCGACCCGGACTTCATGAAGAAGATCGCTGGCGTCGACCCCGACAACAAGTACCTGGTGCCCTGGGCCTGGGGCTTCACCACCGTGGGCATCAACAAGCAGAAGGTCGAGAAGGCCCTGGGCGGCATGGCCATGCCCGAGAACGCCTGGGACCTGGTCTTCAAGCCCGAGTACGCCAACAAGCTGAAGTCCTGCGGCATCGCCTACCTGGACTCGCCCAGCGAGATCCTGCCGGTGGCGCTGCACTACGTGGGCAAGCCCGCGTACAGCGAGAACCCCGAGGACTTCAAGGCCGCGCTGGACATGCTCAAGAAGGTCCGCGGCAGCGTGCGCCTGTTCTCCAGCACCATGATCGACGACATCGCCAGCGGCAAGGCCTGCGCCTTCATCGGCTGGTCGGGCGACATCAACATCGCCGCCGGCCGCGTGAAGGAAACCGGTGGCAAGGACGAGATCGTGCCCCTGCTGCCCACCGGCGGCGGCCTGGTGTTCATCGACACCATGGCCATTCCGAAGGATGCCAAGCACGTGAACAACGCCTACGTGTTCATCGACTTCTACCTGCGCGCCGCCAACGCCGCCGCCATGGCCAACGAGATGAACTACCCGACCGGCAACAAGGCCGCGCTGGCCGACATCAAGGATGAGGTCAAGGGCAACAAGACCATCTTCCTGGGTCCCGAGGACACCGCGCGCCTGATCCCCACCGGCGGCTTCTCGAACGAGATCTCGAGCGTGCTCAACGACACCTACAACGCGTTCAAGCGCGGCAAGTAAACCGCCGGCGCCGCTCGGCACGCACCGGGGCTGTTCATCCACCAGGACGAACAGCCCTTTTTCTTTCTGGAGGCACTTTCATGACAGACCCCGCCGGCTTCCTGGTGACCGAAAAAGTGGTCAAGCGCTTCGACGATGCGCTGGCCGTCGACGAAGTTTCGCTGTCCATCCGCAAGGGCGAGATCTTCGCCCTGCTGGGCAGCTCGGGCTGCGGCAAGTCCACCCTGCTGCGCATGCTCGCGGGCTTCGAGACGCCCACCGCCGGGCGCATCCTGCTCGGCGGCCAGGACCTGGCCACGGTGCCGGCCTACGAGCGGCCGGTGAACATGATGTTCCAGAGCTACGCGCTGTTCCCGCACCTGTCGGTGTGGGAGAACGTGGCCTTCGGTCTGCGCCGCGAAGGCCTGCCCAAGGCCGAGATCCAGCAGCGCACCGACGAGATGCTGGCCCTGGTGCAGCTCACGCCCTACGCCAAGCGCAAGCCGCACCAGCTCTCGGGCGGCCAGCAGCAGCGCGTGGCCCTGGCGCGCAGCCTGGCCAAGCGGCCCAAGCTGCTGCTGCTGGACGAGCCCCTGGGCGCGCTGGACAAGAAGCTGCGCGAGCAGACGCAGTTCGAGCTGGTCAACATCATCGAGAAGGTGGGCGTGACCTGCGTGATGGTCACGCACGACCAGGAAGAGGCCATGACCATGGCCAGCCGCATCGCCATCATGAGCAAGGGCCGCGTGCTGCAGGTGGGCACGCCGTCCGAGATCTACGAGCACCCGGTGAACCGCTTCGTGGCCGACTTCATCGGCAACGTGAACCTCTTCGAGGGCAAGCTCAGCGTCGACGAACCCGACCGCTGCGCGGTGAGCAGCGGCATCGGCGAGATCCACGTGGGCCACGGCATGCCGGGCACGCTGGGCATGCCGGTGGCGCTGGCCGTGCGGCCCGAGAAGATCGAGATCAGCAAGGCGCCGCCGCCGGCCGATGCCGGCCCCAACGTGTTCAAGGGCAAGGTCAAGGAGATCGCCTACTTCGGCGCGCACAACACCTTCATCGTCGTGGCCAGCAACGGCCAGCGCGTGAAGATCACCGAGGCCAACACCTCGCGCCACGACCTCTCGGACATCACCTGGGAGGATGAGGTGTATTTCTGGTGGAGCGACACCGCCGGCGTGGTGCTGCGCGACTGAGCGGGAGAGCGACCATGAACCTTCCTATGCCCGGCAAGCGCTTCGTCATCGGTGTGCCCTATGGCTGGCTGCTGCTGTTCTTCTTCCTGCCCTTCCTGATCCTGCTGTACATCAGCTTCGTGGACATGGGCGGCGACATCAGCCCCTTCAAGCCGCTGTGGGACCCCGACACCGGCGTGCTGCGCCTGAAGTACGAGAACTACCTGGCCATCTTCCGCGCGGAAGAGGGCGCGCCGCTGTTCCGCACGCTCTACATCGACTCCTACCTGCGCTCGATCTGGTACGCGCTGCTCACGGCGGTGTTCTGCCTGGCCATCGGCTACCCCTTCGCGTACTTCATCGCGCGCTCGCCGGCCAGCGTGCGTCCGGCGCTGCTGCTGCTGGTGATGCTGCCGTTCTGGACCTCCTTCCTGCTGCGCGTCTACGCCTGGAAAGGCCTGCTGGCCGACCAGGGCGTGATCAACCGCTTCATGATGTTCGTCGGCATCAGCAGCGAGCCCATCCCCATGCTGTACACCAACGTGTCCATGCTGGTGGGCATGACCTACGTCTACCTGCCCTTCATGGTCCTGCCGCTGTACGCCAACCTGGTGAAGATGGACTTCCGCCTGCTCGAGGCCGCGTACGACCTGGGCACCACGCCCTTCAAGGCCTTCTGGCTGATCACGGTGCCGCTGTCCAAGGCCGGCATCATCGCGGGCTTCATGCTGGTGTTCATTCCCTGCGTGGGCGAGTTCGTGATTCCTTCGCTGCTGGGCGGTCCCGAGAACTACATGATCGGCCGCGTGGTGTGGGACGAGATGTTCACCGCCAACGACTGGCCCAAGGCCACCGCGCTCGCCGTGGTGATGATCGCGATCATCGTGGTCCCGCTGGCCTTCTACTACAAGTACGCTGGCGAGCAGGCCGAGCAGCGCTGAGGAGGCACCCGCATGAAACCCTTCCTCGAAAAACATTTCGGCAAGCTCTGGCTGCTGGTGGTCTTCGGCTTCCTCTACCTGCCGCTGGGCTTCATGGTGCTGTTCTCGTTCAACAGCACGCGCACCGACGCGCGCTTCACCGGCTTCTCGCTGCGCTGGTACGAGGCCCTGCTCAACGACAGCAAGATCGTCGACGGCTTCTTCCTCTCACTCCAGATCGCCGCCGTCACCGGTGTGCTGTCGGCTGTGCTGGCCACCTTCGCGGCCTTCGTGCTGGTGCGCTACCGCCGCTTTGCGGGCCGCACGGTGTTCAGCGGCATGGTGAACGCGCCGCTGGTCATGCCCGAGGTGATCATCGGCCTGTCGCTGCTGCTGCTGTTCGTGGGCGCGCAGAACCTGCTGGGCTGGCCGCAGCGCGGCATGCTCACCATCATCCTGGGCCACACGCTGCTGGGCATGGCCTATGGCATGGTGGTGATCCAGAGCCGGCTGCTGGAGATGGACCGCTCCATCGAGGAGGCCGCCAGGGACCTGGGTGCGCGTCCGCACCAGGTGTTCTTCCTGGTCACGCTGCCCAACATCTTCCAAGCCATCCTGGCCGCCTTCCTGCTGGCCTTCACGCTGTCCTTCGACGACGTGGTGATCACCGAATTCCTGAGCGGGCCGGGCGTGAGCACGCTGCCGCAGGTGATCTTCGGCTACGCGCGCCGGGGCATCAACCCGACGATCTACGCGGCGGCCACCATCCTCATCGTCACGGTCACCGCCGTGGTGGTGAGCTACGCGGTGTGGGTGGCGCGGGCCACGCGCCGGCGCGAGCGGGAGATGGCGGCGGCGGTGCGCGGCTGAGGCCCGCAGTGGACGGGCGGCCACCGCCGAAAGTGGCTGTTCACGCGGGTGGGCAAGGGGCGTAGCATGGGGCCGATCCCTCCGGCCTCCGCGACCCCCTTGCCATGACCACCACAGCCCTCCAAGCCCCCTCCCTGTCCCTCGACGGCCGCGCCTTCATCAACGGCGCGCGCACCGCCGCGCGCGACGGCCAGACCTTCGACTGCTTCTCGCCCGTGGACGGGCGGCTGCTGGCGCCCGTGGCGCGCGGCCAGGCCGCCGACATCGACGCCGCCGTGGCGGCCGCGCGCGCCGCCTTCGAGGACCGCCGCTGGGCCGGCTTGCCACCGGCCAAGCGCAAGCGCGTGATGATGGCCTTCGCGGACCAGATCCTGCAGCACGCCGACGAGCTCGCGCTCACGGAAACGCTGGACATGGGCAAGCCCGTGCGCTACGCGCGCAGCGTGGACGTGAACAGCGCGGCCAACTGCATCCGCTGGTATGGCGAGGCGGTGGACAAGGTGTACGACGAGATCGCGCCCACGCCCGACACCGCCCTGGCCCTGATCACGCGCGAGCCCCTGGGCGTGGTGGGCGTGATCGTGCCCTGGAACTACCCCATGATCATGGCGGCCTGGAAGATCGCGCCGGCCCTGGCCGCGGGCAACTCGGTGGTGCTCAAGCCCAGCGAGAAGAGCCCGCTGACGGCGCTGCGCCTGGCCGAGCTGGCGCTGGCCGCGGGCATTCCGCCCGGCGTGTTCAACGTGGTGCCGGGCTTCGGCCCCGAGGCCGGCAGCCCGCTGGCCCTGCACATGGACGTGGACTGCATCGCCTTCACCGGCAGCACGCGCGTGGGCAAGCAGATCCACGTGATGGCGGGCCAGAGCAACCTCAAGCGCGCCTGGACCGAGCTGGGCGGCAAGTCGCCCAACATCGTGTTCGCCGACTGCCCCGACATCGACAAGGCCGTGGAGGCCGCGGTGGGCAGCATCTTCTTCAACCAGGGCGAGAGCTGCAACGCGCCCTCGCGCCTGTTCGTCGAGGCCTCGATCAAGGAGGCCTTCCTGGAGAAGGCGCTGAAGCTGGTGCCGCAGTACCAGCCGGGCAACCCGCTGGAGAAGGCCACGGTGATGGGCGCCATCGTCGACAAGACGCAGATGGACACCGTGCTGCGCTACATCGACTCGGGCAAGAAGGAGGGCGCCCAGCTGCTCGCGGGCGGCGAGGCGGCCGAGCCCGTGAAGGGCGGCTGCTACGTGCTGCCCACCATCTTCGACGGCGTGAAGAACGACATGACCATCGCGCGCGAGGAGATCTTCGGCCCGGTGCTGTCGGTGCTGTCCTTCACCGACGCCGCCGACGTGGTGAAGCAGGCCAACAGCAACATCTACGGTCTGCAGGCGGCGGTGTGGACGCGCGACATCAACAAGGCGCACGGCGTGGCGCGCGCGCTGCGCGCGGGCACGGTGCACGTGAACCAGTACGACGAGGACGACATCACCGTGCCCTTCGGCGGCTTCAAGCAGAGCGGCGTGGGCCGCGACAAGTCGCTGCACGCCTTCGACAAGTACACCGAGATCAAGACGACCTGGATACGGATCGACAGCCCCATTTGAGGAGAGCGCCATGAACGCCCCGCAAAAGCCCGAGACGCTGAACGCCCCGCACACCAACGCCGCCTGGCACCAGCGCCGGCTCGCGGCCACGCCGCGCGGCGTGGGCGTGTTCGGCGATTTCTTCATCGACCGCGCGAAGAACGCCGAGCTCTGGGACATCGAGGGCCGCCGCTTCATCGACTTCGCGGGTGGCATCGCGGTGCTCAACACCGGCCACGTGCACCCCAAGGTGCAGGCCGCGATCGCGGCGCAGCTGCAGCGCTTCACGCACAGCTGCTACCAGGTGGTGCCCTATGCCGAGTACGTGTCGCTGGCGGAGCGCATCAACGCCATCGTGCCCATCGACGGACCGGTGAAGACGGCCTTTTTCTCCACCGGCGCCGAGGCGATCGAGAACGCGATGAAGATCGCGCGCGCCGCCACCGGGCGCAGCGGCATCGTCGCCTTCGGCGGCGCCTTTCACGGCCGCAGCCTGTTCGCGGTCTCGCTCACGGGCAAGGTGCAGCCCTACAAGGCCGGCTTCGGGCCGTTCCCGCCCGAGGTCTACCACGTGCCCTTTCCGGTGTCGGCCGACAGTTTCGAGGACGCGAAGAAGGCCATGGTCCAGCTCTTCAAGGCCGACATCGAGCCCAGCCGCGTGGCGGCCATCGTGTTCGAGCCGGTGCAGGGCGAGGGTGGCTTCAACCCCATCCTGCCCGCCGCGGTGCAGTGGCTGCGCGAGCTGTGCGACGCGCACGGCATCCTGCTGATCGCCGACGAGGTGCAGACCGGCTTCGCGCGCACCGGCAGGATGTTCGCCATGGAGCACTTCGGCGTGCGACCCGACCTGATGACCCTGGCCAAGAGCATGGCCGGCGGCACCACGCTGTCGGCCGTGTGCGGCCGCGCGGCCGTGATGGACGGCCCCGCGCCCGGCGGCCTGGGCGGCACCTACGCTGGCCACCCGCTGGCCATCGCGGCCGCGCACGCGGTGCTGGACGTGATGGAAGAAGAGGGGCTTTGCGCGCGCGCGCAGCGCCTGGGCGACCAGCTCATCGCCACCCTGATCGCCAAGCGCGCGGCGCTCCAATGCATCGGCGACGTGCGCGGCCTGGGCGCCATGGTGGCCTGCGAGTTCGTGGACCCCAAGACCGGCGCGCCCGACGCCGACACGACGAAGCGGGTGCAGATGGCGGCGCTGCGGCGCGGCCTGCTGCTGCTCAGCTGCGGGGTCAACGCCAACGTGATCCGTTTCCTGTTCCCGCTCACCATCGAGGACGCGGTGTTCAACGAGGGCCTCGCGGTCTTCGACGCCGCGCTGGCCGAGGTGGTTGCTTGAACGACAGCGCCGGGCGCCTGGGCCAGGCGCTCGACGCGCTGGAGTCGCGCGCGGCCGAGCTGCGCGCGATGGGCGTGCACTCGGTGCTCGCCACCTTCACCGACCTGGCGGGCACGCCCAAGGGCAAGCTGTTGCCGCTGGAGGGCCTGGCCGGCGCGGTGGCCGTGGGCGCGGGCTTCGCCGGCCCCAGCATCGTGGGCACCGGGCTGCCGCGCATGGGCCCGCGCAGCGAGTACGTCGGCCGCGTGCTGCCCGAGACGCTGCGGCCCTTGCCCTTCATGCCCGGCGTGGCGCACGCCGTGTGCGAGGGCTTCGCGGGCGGTGAACCGCTGGACACCGACCCGCGCGGCGCGCTCCAGCGCCAGGTGGCGCGCCTGCGCGAGCGCGGCTGGACGCTGTGGGTGGGCATCGAGCCCGAGTTCTTTCTGCTCAAGCGCGGCGCCGATGGCCGCTGGGGCGTGGCCGATGCGCGCGACACGCTGGCCAAGCCCTCGTACGACCTGCGCGCCATCGGCCGCCAGCGGGGCTTCCTGGACGACATGCGCCAGGCGCTCACGGCCCTGGGCTTTGGGCTGGAGCAGATGGACCACGAAGACGCGATCGGCCAGTACGAGATCAATTACCGGCACGACGTGGCGCTGGCCGCGGCCGATCGCTACCAGCTCTTCAAGCTCACGGCCCAGGCCGTGGCCGAGCGCCACGGCTGCGTGTTCTCCACCATGCCCAAGCCGCTGGCGGGCGCGCCGGGCAGCGGTCTGCACTTCCACCTGAGCCTGACGGACGACGGGATGTCCTCCGGCGCCGGCCGGCCGCTGATGGCCGACGGCGCGGGCGCGCTGGGCCTGAGCGAAACCGGCTGGCGCTTCGCGGCTGGCCTGCTGCGCCACGCCGACGCTCTGGCCGCGCTGTGCGCGCCCACGGTCAACAGCTACAAGCGGCTGGCGGCGAGCCGCAGCGCCTCGGGCACCACCTGGTCGCCGGTGTGGAAGGCCATCGGCGACAACAACCGCAGCTGCCTGCTGCGCGCGGTGGCGGGGCGGCTGGAGTGGCGGCTGCCGGACCCGAGCTGCAACGTGTACCTGGCGCTCGCGGCCACGCTGGCGGCCGGGCTCGACGGCATCGACCAGGGCCTGGTGGCGCCCCGGCCCTGCCGCGACGACCTGTACGAGCGCCACGCGCGTGGCGAGCCGATGCCCGCGCGCCTGCCGCGCGACCTGCACGACGCGTTGCTGGCGCTGGAGGGCGACGCCGAACTGCGCGCCGCGCTTGGCGAGCCGCTGGTGGCCCAGTTCCTGTCCCTCAAGCGCGCGGAGTGGGCCGAGTACCACGCGCAGGTGAGCGACTGGGAGCTGGAACGCTACGCCGAAGGCTGAGCCGGCGGGGCCCGGCGCGATCGGGATAATCGCGCGCGTGAGTTCCCCAAGCACCGCCGTCGACGGCACCAAGACCTGGACCAAGACCACCGACCGTCCGCTGCGCAGCTGGCGCAAGTCGGCGGGCGTGTGGCTGTTCGCGCATTTTGTGGGCGTGCCCATTCCCTGGGCGGCCGCGCGCCAGACCGATCCGCGCGCGCTGCTGGCCCATGAACACGAGCGCCTGCTGGCCCTGGCCGCCGTGGGCGAGTGCGTGCCGCGCGTGATCGGCTTCGATGGCCGCACCCTGGTCACCAGCGACGTGGGCACCACCCTGGACTACCTGCTGTTCCAGCGAGCGCCCGAGGAGCGCCTGCCGCTGATGTGCGCAGCCGCTGCCGACCTGGCGGGTTTTCACGCGCGCGGCCAGTGGCATGGCGGCGCGCAGGCGCGCAACATCACCTGGAACGGCGAGCGCTTCGCGCGGCTGGACTTCGAGGAGCCGCTGGTGCCCGGCCTGGCGCTGGACATGGTGCAGCGCTACGACGTGCTGCAGCTGGTGCTGTCGCTGGCGCGGCTGATCGAGCCCCTGGGGCCCGGCGCGGTGCACGCGGTGCTGCAGGCCTACGCGGCGGTGGACGCGGCGCAGGGCGAGGCGCTGCGCCGCTTCATTGCCCGCCTGCTGCCGCGCCTGCAGCGGATCTCGCGGCTGGCCTCGTGGTCGCGGCGGCTCGACACCTCGCGCGAGCTGATGCGCCTGCGCACGGTGCTGGAAGGCATGGCCGCCTTCGTGGCCGAGCGCTGAAGCCGCCGCACCGCGCTCAGGTTCTGTACGACGGGTCCAGACGCTCCAGTTTTCGCAGCAGCGCGGGCCAGGCGATCTGCGCGCCCTGGCCGGCCGTGGCCACGCGCATCACCTCGGCCATGCCGGCGAGGATGCGCGGGTCCACCGGGGTCAGCTCGCTGCCGCCGGCCAGCGCGTCGACCTGGATGCGGCAGGCGTTCTCGAAGGTGTACATGGAGAGAAAGGCGTCGGCGATGGAGCGGCCCACGGTGAGCAGGCCGTGGTTGCGCAGCACCAGGTAGTTGGCTTGCCCCAGGTCGGCCTGCAGGCGCGGTATCTCGTCGGGGCGCAGGGCCACGCCTTCGTAGCCGTGGTACGCAAGCGAGCTCAGCACGAAGGTGCTCTGCTGGCTGATGGGCAGGATGCCGTGCTTCTGCGCGCTCACCGCCACGCCCGCGCGGGTGTGCGTGTGCAGCACGCACTGCGCCTCGGGCCGCGCGCTGTGCACGGCGCTGTGGATGACGAAGCCCGCCGGGTTCACGGGGAAGGGCGAGTCGTGCAGCTTGTTGCAGGCCATGTCCACCTTCACCAGGCTGCTGGCGGTGATCTCGTCGAACATCAGCCCGTAGGGGTTGATGAGGAACTGGTGCTCACCGCCGGTGAGGCTGTCGGGCAGCTTGGCGCTGATGTGGGTGAAGACCAGGTCGCTCCAGCCGTAGGCCGCCACCAGGCGGTAGCAGGCGGCAAGGTCGCAGCGCAGCGCCCACTCTTCGGCGCTGACGACTTCTTTCAGGGAGGGGATGTGCATGGCGTGTCTCCGGGCCGCCTCGGGACGGGCGGCCCGACACGCACTCTAGGCGCGCTGGCGCGGCTTGGGCTGTCCGTGCAGCGACAGGGCGGCGGATTCAGCCGCGCGTCTTGCAGGTGCTGATGCCGAACAGGGCGTAGGGCGGGCACCAGCCCACCACGCCGGTGAGCAGGGGCACCACGCCGAGCCAGCCCCACCAGCCCACCGTGCCGGTGGCGGCCAGGGCGATGAGGACAAGACCGACGAGGATGCGAACGGAACGGTCGATGCCGCCGACGTTGGGGGTCATGGGGGTCTCCATCAGTGAACGATGATGTTCAAGCCGATTGGACGCCGCCACGAAGGCAGCCGCTTTGATCCAGATCAGGGTGTCGTCGCGCGCTCGAGGTGTCCGAGCCATCGCATTGCATGTGAGCGCTCGCTACCGCACATTTCCCGGCTAGGCTTCAAGGAGGTGCAGACCGGGGGCCGCTCCGGCCGGCCGAACAGGCGACAGCGCAGGGCCGCGTCCAGGTGCGGGCAGGGCAGGCCGGCCGGCTTGCCCTGGGGCAGGCCCGGCATCGCGCTGCTGATCGAAGGCGCGGTGCAGCAGGCGGCGCAAGCGGGGCGGCAGTCCATGGCCGGCGGGCTCAGTCCGGTGCGTTGAGCTTGCGCGCGGCCTGGATGGCCTGTTCCACCACGCCCTGCACGGCGGCCTGGGCGAGGCCGCTGATCAGCTGGCCCTGGTCGTCGAAGGCTTCGCCGGCCTTGCTCAGCGCGTACTGCTTGGGCGTCAGCCAGCACTGCAGGTTCAGCAGCAGGGGCGACAGGTGCGACAGGCTGCGCAGCCCGCCCAGGGCGCCGGGCGAAGCGCTGAGCAGGCCCACCACCTTGCCCGCGAAGGGCTTGGTGCCGCTGGACCATTCGGGGTCGCCCTTGATGGGGCTGGACACCCAGTCGATGGTGTTTTTGAGCAGACCGGTGTAGCTGCCGTTGTACTCGGGCGAGCAGATGACCCAGGCGGGGTGGGCATGGAAGATCGCTTTCAGGCGGCGGGCGGCCTCGGGGGTGCCACGCGCTTCGAGGTCGGCGTTGTAGAGCGGCAGTTCGTGGTCGGCCAGCTCCAGCAGCGTGACCTGGGCGCCGGCGGCGCGGCCGAGGTCGGCGGCGACCTGGGCGAGCCGTCGGTTGTGGGACTGCGCGCGGGTGCTGCCCGCGAAGACGAGGAGGGGGGTGGGCGGGGTCATGGGGGCGGATTCTGGCACCGCCGCCGCGCCGGATTCCTGCGCCTGCCCGGGGCTTGCCCCTTGATGGGACAATCGCGGGCTTGCCCGCGCCGACCGCCCCGTCGCCGCGGGCTTTGGAGTTCAAGATGCTGTACCCCCAGGAATTCGACGTCATCGTGGTCGGCGGCGGCCACGCCGGCACCGAGGCCGCGCTGGCCGCCGCCCGCATGGGCTGCGCCACGCTGCTGCTCACCCACAACATCGAGACGCTGGGCCAGATGAGCTGCAACCCCAGCATCGGCGGCATCGGCAAGGGCCACCTGGTGAAAGAGGTGGACGCGCTGGGCGGCGCCATGGCCATCGCTACGGACGAGGGCGGCATTCAGTTCCGCATTCTCAACAGCAGCAAGGGCCCGGCCGTGCGCGCCACGCGCGCCCAGGCCGACCGCGTGCTCTACAAGGCCGCCATCCGC
>NZ_MKSS01000159.1:0-2541 GCF_001897365.1 Hydrogenophaga sp. 70-12 | reverse complement strand
CTGGGCAGATCGTCCTGTTCGATCGTCGCCATGGCCACCCTCCATCTGGATGGGGCGCGAGTCTAGGCAGGCGACCGCGGGCGCCGATGGCGCGTTGCGCTTGGTTACAGGGGGGTGTCGTGGCGTCGCCGCATCCGCTGAGCGGCTTACCGTACGGGGGTATTTGTCAAGCCGCCGGTCGTTCAGCCGATGCGCGCCGCGTGCAATTGATCACGCGTTTTGAGGGCCGCCTGGCGCGCCGCGGCGGCGAAATCGTCGCCCGCCGAGGCGTAGAGGATGGCGCGCGAGGAGTTCACGACGACGGGGCCGGTGATGGCATCGCCCTGCACGCGCAGGCCCGCGCGCACGGTGGCCGCGGCGTCGCCGCCCTGCGCGCCCACGCCGGGGATGAGCAGGGGCAGCGTGGGCGCGAGTTCGCGCACGCGCGCGATCTCGGCTGGGTAGGTGGCGCCCACCACGAGGCCGAGCTGGCCATTGAGGTTCCAGGGGCCTTGCGCGAGGCGCGCCACGTGCTCGTACAGCAGGGGCTCGCCGGCGACGGAGGACAGGCGCTGCGCCTGCAGGTCGTCGCCGCCGGGGTTGGAGGTGCGGCACAGCAGGAAGGCGCCCTTGCCGTGGCGGCGCAGGTAGGGCTCCACCGAGTCGAAGCCCATGAAGGGCGAGAGCGTGACGGCGTCGGCGCCGAAGCGCTCGAAGGCCTCGATGGCGTACTGCTCGGCGGTGGCGCCGATGTCGCCGCGCTTGGCGTCGAGGATCACGGGCACGCCGGGCGCGGCGCGGCGCATGTGCGCGACCAGGCGCTCGAGCTGGTCTTCGGCGCGGTGCGCGGCGAAGTAGGCGATCTGCGGCTTGAAGGCGCAGACCAGGTCGGCGGTGGCATCGACGATGGCGGCGCAGAAGTCGTGGATGCGCGAGGCGTCGTTCTTCAGGTGCGCGGGGAACTTGGCGGGGTCCGGGTCCAGGCCCACGCACAGCAGGCTCGCGTTGTCGCGGGTGGCGGCCTGCAGCTGGTCGATGAAGGTCATGGGCCGGGATTTTAGGTGGGGGCCTCGGCCGCCCGCCCGGTGGACGGGATTTGGAACAACCGTACGATCGGCGGCATGCACTCGATATCGCGCCGGCAACTGGTTCTGCTCGTCCTCCTCACCCTGGTGTGGGGCATCAACTGGCCGATCATGAAGATCGGCATCTCGGGTTATCAGCCGCTCACCTTTCGCGCCCTGAGCATGTGGATCGGCCTGCCGGTGCTGGCCGGCGTGCTGTGGTGGCGCGGGGCGCCGTTCCGGATGGCGCGCGAGCACTGGGGCCAGCTGGCGTGGCTCACGGTGATCAACATGCTGTTCTGGCACACGCTGGCGGTGCTGGCGATCCAGTCGCTGTCCAGCGGGCGCGCGGCCATCCTGGGCTACACCATGCCGGTGTTCTCGGCCATCGTGGGCGCGGTGTGGTTCGGCCAGCGCCTGCCGGTGCGCGCCTGGGGCGGCGTGGCGGCGGCTGGCCTGGGCGTGCTGCTGCTGCTGTGGCATGAGTTTGTGCGCCTGTCGGGGGCGCCGCTGGCGGTGGGCATGATGCTGCTGGCCGCGGCGATGTGGGCCTGGGGCACCCAGCAGATGCGGCGCACCACGCTGCCCTACGACACGCTGACGATCTCGTTCTGGATGATCGCGCTGACCACGGTCTGGATGAGCGCCCTGTCCTGGCTGTTCGAGCGCGAGGCCTGGGGCGTGATGCCCGGCCCGGTCGTGTGGTGGGCCATCGTCTACAACGCGCTGGGCGTGTTCGCCTTCGCTCAGGTGGCCTGGCTGGTGCTGGCGCGCGACCTGCCGCCGATCGCGTCCACGCTGAGCGTGATGATGATCCCGGTGCTGGGCGTGTTCAGCGGCGCCTGGCTGCTGGGCGAGGTGCTGCACTGGCAGGACTGGGTGGCGGTGGCGCTGATCATGCTGGCGATCGCGGCCGTGCTATGGCCGGCGAGGCCGGCCGCGCCGGGCGCCGAGCCGCCGAGGGCCTAGCGCCCGCGCCAGGCTCTACCGATCGATCTCCATGGCCAGGCACAGGTCGGCCCAGGCCTTGGCCTTGTCGATGGGCGTGCGCAGCAGGTAGGCCGGGTGGTAGGTCACGATGACCGGCACGCCCTCGTAGCGGTGCAGGCGCCCGCGCAGGCGGCCGATCGGCTCGGTGGTCTTGAGCAGCGACTGCACCGCGAAGCGGCCCATGGCGATGATCAGCTTGGGCCGCACCAGCGCCACCTGGCGCGACAGGAAGGGTTCGCACTGCACCACTTCCTCGGGCGCCGGGTTGCGGTTGGCCGGCGGGCGGCACTTGAGCACGTTGGCGATGAACACGCCGCGCGCGTCCATGGCCTGGCGGTCGCGCCCGCAGGCACGCAGCATGGCGTCGAGCAGCTGGCCGGCGGGGCCCACGAAGGGCTCGCCCTGGCGGTCTTCCTGTTCGCCGGGGGCCTCGCCCACGATCATCCAGTCGGCCTCCGTGTGGCCGACACCGAACACGGTGTTGCGCCGCGACTCGCACAGGCCGCAG
>NZ_MKSS01000158.1:13781-14156 GCF_001897365.1 Hydrogenophaga sp. 70-12 | reverse complement strand
CGGCGCCACAAGGCCACCTGGCGCCGATCGAGCTTCACCTCCTCGGCGATGTCCTTGTTGCGCCAGCCCTGCGCCGCCAGCAGGATCAGCCGGGCGCGCTGCTGCACACGGGCCTGCACGCGCCGCCCCTTGGACAGCGCGCGCAATTCGCGCTCGGTTTTCGCATCCGTCTCGATCGCTTCGGCCACCCGCATCTTGGCTACCTCCTGGGCGACTGAGCCCTTCTCGCGAGCATAAGTTCCATCAATTCTGGCGCGCTGTACACCGATGCGCGCGAACGAATTTCCGCGCGGGTATCGGTCGCATGCATCACGCGGCTCAACTCAAGCTTCGTTACATGCGGCCCAGGGGCGGGCTCCAAGAATGAATTGGCGA
>NZ_MKSS01000158.1:0-13747 GCF_001897365.1 Hydrogenophaga sp. 70-12 | reverse complement strand
ATGCGGCCCAGGGGCGGGCTCCAAGAATGAATTGGCGAGCGCGGGCCCCGCCTGTCCGCGCCTTACCCCCCAACCACCCCGACACGCAGGGAGTCATGCATGCCGTGCTTCAGCCGCCAGCCTTTGCCATGCGCCCTCCAGGTGCATACCAAGCACCCACACAGGGCGCGCCCGTCCAACCCCAGCATCCGCGGTGGGCCCTGACATGGCCCGCGCGCACGCCCAAGGGCTGGAGAGGCGCCGATCCGCGCAAGGCGGACCGGGCGTCGTCGTCCCGCTCCACACCGAACACGACCTCGCCCACAGCCTCGCGCCCTGGGCCGACCTCGGCCGGCGCGAACAACAGGTCAGGGCCTGGCTGGTGCTCACCGACCTGTGCGTGCTCGGCCTGTGCTTCATCGCCGGGCGCCTGCCGGCGTGGCTTCGCGACGAGGTGAGCCTCTCGCAGGCCATGAACGTCTGGTGGGCCGCCAACGGCCACCTGCGCCTCACCCTGTTCGCCGCCATCGCCGTGGCCATGGTGAGCTGGATGTGGACCGTGCAGGGCCACTACACAGCGCACCGCCGCAAACCCTGGTGGGACGAGGCGCGCCAGCTGATCCAGGTGATCGTGCTCGCGGCCCTGCTCGACGCCATGGTCATCTACCTCGCCAAGTGGCCGCTCTCCCGCCTGTGGACCGGCGCCACCTGGGGCCTGGTGTTCATCTGTCTGCCGCTGGCCCGCCTGGCGGTGCGCGGCCTGTTGCTGCGCGCCGGCCTGCTCACGCAACCCTACGTGCTCATCGGCCACCCTGGCGACGTCGAGAAGGCCGCCGCCGCCTTGGCCAGCGAGCCCCTGCTGGGCTACCGGCCGGTGGCCGTCGTCTGCCCCGACCCCGGCGCGCGGCTGGTCAAGCTCGCCGGCGGGCACGTGGTCGCGCCCACGGCGCTCACGCCCGGCGTGCGCGACTTCCTCGCACGGCCCGGGCCCCACCAGCTGGTGGGGGTGCTGGGCCTGCGCGACAACAACTGGCTGCGCGAACTCGCGCAGGAGCTCATGCTCACCCGCGACGACCTCGTCATGGTGCCCGCACTCGGCGGCCTGCCCATCTACGGCATGGAGGTCTCGCACTTCTTCAGCCACGACGTGCTGCTGCTGCGCGCCCGCAACAACCTCAACCGCCGCGGCCCGCAGGTGCTCAAGCGCGCGCTCGACATCGTGGGCGCGGCCACCCTGCTGGTGCTGCTGGCGCCGCTGCTGGCCTGGGTCGCCTGGCGCATCAAGCGCGACGACGCCGGCCCGGTCTTCTTCGTGCAGAAGCGCGTGGGCGTGGACGGCCAGCTGTTCGACTTCATCAAGTTCCGCAGCATGGTGATGGACGCCGACGCCGCGCTGGAGCGCTGGAAAACCGAGAACGAGAAGCTCTACGTGCAGTACCTGGCCAGCAACTTCAAGCTGGCCAACGACCCCAGGGTCACCCCGATCGGCCGCCTGATCCGACGCACCAGCATCGACGAGCTGCCCCAGCTCATCAACGTGCTGCGCGGCGAGATGAGCCTGGTCGGTCCGCGCCCGCTGCTGGCCCGCGAGCTCGGCGAATACGGCAAGAGCATCGCCGCCTACGGCAAGGCCCGCCCCGGCATCACCGGCCTGTGGCAGATCAGCGGCCGCAGCGCCAGCACCTTTCAACACCGCATCAACATGGACCTCTGGTACGTGCGCAACTGGTCGCTCTGGTACGACCTCGTGATCATGCTGCGCACCGTGCGCGTGGTTCTCAGACAGGAAGGCGCTTGCTGATGAACACACCCGACAGCATCTACGTCGCGGGCCACCGCGGCATGGTCGGCTCGGCCATCGTGCGCCGGCTGCTCGCCGCCGGCCACCCGGCCAGCCGCCTGCTCACCCGCACGCACGCCGAGCTCAACCTGACGGACCAGGCCGCCGTGCGCGCCTTCTTCGCGCGGACCCAGCCGAAGCAGGTGTACCTCGCCGCGGCCAAGGTCGGCGGCATCCACGCCAACAACGTCTTCCCCGCCGACTTCATCTACCAGAACCTCATGATCGCGGCCAACGTGATCGAGGCCGCGTTCTGCAACGGCGTGCAGAAGCTGCTGTTCCTCGGCTCCAGCTGCATCTACCCCCGGCTGGCGCCCCAGCCCATGAGCGAGCAGGCCCTGCTCACCGGGCCGCTGGAGCCCACCAACGAGCCCTACGCGGTGGCCAAGATCGCCGGCATCAAGCTGTGCGAAAGCTACAACCGCCAGTTCGGTGCCAGCCATGGCGTGGACTACCGCTGCGTCATGCCCACCAACCTGTATGGACCGGGCGACAACTACCACCCGGACAACAGCCACGTCATCCCCGCGCTGATCCGCCGCTTCCATGAAGCGAAGGAGATCGACGCGCCCGAGGTCGCCATCTGGGGCAGCGGCGCGCCGCTGCGCGAGTTCCTCTACGTCGACGACATGGCCGCCGCCTGCGTGCACGTGATGAACCTGCCCAAGGCCCGCTACGCGCAGCACACGCAGCCCATGCTCAGCCACATCAACGTGGGCTCGGGGTCGGACCTGAGCATCGCCGAACTCGCGCACGGCATCGCCCGCGTCGTGGGCTTCAAGGGCCGCATCGGCTTCGACGCCAGCAAACCCGACGGCGCGCCGCGCAAGCTCATGAACAGCGACCGCCTGCACAGCCTGGGCTGGCGGGCCCAGGTCGACCTGCCCCAGGGACTGGCCCTGACCTACCAGGACTTCCTCCAGACCACCGCCCCCCGCCACTTGCCGATCGCCGCGCTATGACCACCAACCCGCCCCTCCCCCACGCCAAGCCCCGCGTCGCCCTCATCACCGGCGTCACCGGCCAGGACGGCTCCTACCTCGCCGAGCTGCTGCTCGACAAGGGCTACGTCGTGCACGGCATCAAGCGCCGCAGCAGCCAGTTCAACACCCAGCGGGTGGACCACATCTACCAGGACCCGCACATCGACGACGCCCGCTTCCACCTGCACTACGGCGACCTGAGCGACACCAGCAACCTGATCCGCATCGTGCAGGAAACGCAGCCCGACGAGGTCTACAACCTCGGCGCGCAGAGCCACGTGGCGGTGAGCTTCGAGAGCCCCGAGTACACCGCCGACGTGGACGGCATGGGCACGCTTCGCCTGCTCGAGGCCATCCGCATCCTCGGGCTGGAGAAGAAGACGCGCTTCTACCAGGCCAGCACCTCCGAGCTGTACGGCCTGGTGCAGGAGATCCCGCAGAAGGAAACCACGCCCTTCTACCCGCGCAGCCCCTACGCCGTGGCCAAGCTCTACGCGTACTGGATCGTGGTGAACTACCGCGAGGCCTACGGCATGTACGCCTGCAACGGCATCCTGTTCAACCACGAGTCCCCGCGCCGCGGCGAGACCTTCGTCACCCGCAAGATCACGCGCGGCCTGGCCAACATCGCGCAGGGACTGGAGCGCTGCCTGTACATGGGCAACCTCGATTCGCTGCGCGACTGGGGCCACGCCAAGGACTACGTGCGCATGCAGTGGATGATGCTGCAGCAGGAACGGCCCGAGGACTTCGTCATCGCCACCGGCGTGCAGTACAGCGTGCGCCAGTTCATCGACATGGCCGCGCGCGAACTGGGCATCAGCCTGCGCTTCGAGGGCGAGGGCGCGAACGAGCGGGCCATCGTGCAGGCCGTCGAGGGCGACCAGGCGCCGGCGCTGCGGCCGGGCCAGGTGATCGTGCAGGTGGACCCGCGCTACTTCCGCCCCACCGAGGTGGAGACGCTGCTGGGCGACCCCGCCAAGGCCAAGGCCTCGCTGGGCTGGGTGCCGCGGATCGCCCTGCGCGAGATGGTGACGGAGATGGTGGCCGCCGACCTGGCGCAGGCCCGCCGCCACGCCCTGCTCAAGACCCACGGCTACGCCGTGGCGGTGTCCGGCGAGCACTGACCCAGCGGACGCACGGCCATGTTGCTCCCCCAGCCCTTGCGCCCATCGGCCCTGGCCCGCTCGCCCCTGGCGCGGCGCATGGCCTCGGGCGCGGGCGCCTACGGCTACGCGCAGGCGGTGAGCATCGGCACGCAGCTGGTCTCGCTGCCGCTGTTCCTGCACTACTGGGACATGGCCACCTACGGCTACTGGCTCGCCCTGACGGCCTTGCCCTTCTACCTGTCGATGGCCGACGCCGGCATCTCCCACGCCGCGTGCAACCGCATGATCGGCCTGATCACGCAAGGCCAGAAGGCGCGCGCCGTCGAGGTGTTCCACAGCGCCGTGGCCTTCGTGGCGGCGGTCTCGCTGCTGGCCCTGCTGGCCGTGGGCGGCACCTTGCTGCTGCTGCCCGCCGGCACACTGCAGGCGCCCGGCTGGAAGGCGGTGCTCATGCTGCTGTCGCTGAGCGTCGTGCTCAGCCTGTTCTGCAGCCTGGCCGAGGTCATCTACAAGGCCACCGGCGGCTACGCGGCCGGCACCTACCTGGTGACCACCGGCCGCCTGGTCGACTGGACCGGCGGCCTGGTCGGCCTGGCGCTCACGCAGCGCTTCATCGGCGTCGCCGCGGCCATGCTGCTGGCGCGCCTGGGCTACACACTGCTCAGCCTCTGGCTGAGCCAGCGGCGCACCGACTTCCTGCGCTGGGGCCTGCGCCACGCCAACGCGGCCGACATCCGCCAGACCGCGGCACCCGGCATGCTGTTCCTCTCGCTCTCGCTCACCAACGCGCTGAGCCTGCAGGGCTTCACGCTGCTGGTGGCCGCCACCCTGGGCCCCGCCGCCACCGCCGTGTTCAACACCTACCGCACCATCGCCCGGGTCGTGGTGCAGGTCACCAACGCCCTGAGCAACCCGCTCTGGCCCGAGCTCACGGCCCTCAAGGGCCAGCGGGACGACGCCGCCTTCTGGCGGCTCTACCGCCGGGCCAAGCGCCTGGGCCTGTTGATCGCGGTGGCCGGCGCCGCGCTGGTGTACGCGGCCTCGCCCCACCTGCTGGAGGTCTGGACCCACGGCCAGATCCCCTTCACCGCCAGCGGCATGGCGCTGTTCCTGCTCTACGCCGCCGTGTGTTCGGCCACCCAGGTCCCGCGCGTCGTGCTCATGTCCATCAACCGCCACGCCGGCCTGGCCGCGCAGAGCCTGGCCGCCGCCGTGGTCTCCCTCGTGGTGGCCTGGCTGGTCTGGCGCGGCGCCGGCATGGCGGGCGTGGTGGGCGCCATGGTGCTGGGCGAGGCCCTGGTCTGGCTCACCGCCACGCGCGCGGTGCAGCGCCTGCACGCCACGAAAGGCGCCGCATGATCGTCGACCTCGTCCACGCCCCGCCCCCCGACACGCCGCACGACGTGATCGTCGTCGGCGGCGGCACGGTGGCCCTGCTGCTGGCGGTGCTGCTGGAGCGCCAGGGCCAGCGCGTGCTGGTGCTGGAGACCGGCGGCGGCGGCTTCGAAACGCCGGCGCAGCAGCTCAACGAGGCCAGCGTCATCGGCCGCGCCCACAACGGCATCGCCATGGCGCGCGGGCGCGCGCTGGGCGGCACCTCCAACCTCTGGGGCGGCCAGCTCACCGGCTTCGTGCCGTCCGACTTCGAGGCCCGCGCGGGCGTGTCCGACGCGCCCTGGCCGATCGCCTACCAGGACCTGCTGCCCTGGTACGACGCCGTGGCCCGGGAGCTGCGCCTGGCCGACGCACTCGACGAGGACACGCCTCAGGCGCACAAGCTGTTCGGCGACGGCTACCCCGAGATCCCGGGCTTCACCTTGTTCCTCACCCGCTGGCTCAAGGAGCCCGCCATGGCCCGGTACTTCGGCGAGCGCCTGCGCCACGCGCCCCGGCTCACCGTCCTGCTGCACGCCCACGCCACCGGCCTGGAGCTGTCGGCCGACGGCCAGTGCGTCGCCGCCGTGCGCGTGGCGCGGCCCGACGGCCGCTCGGCCACCCTGCGCAGCCCGCGCGTCGTGCTGGCCAACGGCACCATCGAAATCGCCCGCCTGCTGCTGGCCTGCGCGGCCGAGCAGCCCCAGGCCCCGTGGGCGGCCAACCCCTGGCTCGGCGCCGGCTTCCAGGACCACCTGGAAATGCGCGGCGGCCAGGTGCACCCGCTCGACAGGCCGCGCTTCCTGCGCACCTTCCAGAACATCGTGCTGGGCGGCCACAAGTACCAGCCCAAGCTGCGGCTGAACACCGGTGCGGACCCCGCGCTCCAGGTCTCGGGCTACTTCGCGTTCGAGTCCAGCATCGCCGAGCACCTGCAGCACCTGAAGGTGCTGGCCCGCTCGCTGACCCGCGGCGCCCTGCCGCGCCAGGGCCTGGGCGAGGTGCTGCGCCACGTGCGGGGCATGGGCAGCGCCTGGCTGCCGATGGCCGTGCAGTACCTGCGGCACCACCGCATCTACAACCCGGCCGACCGGGGCGTCTGGCTCGTCATGCACGCCGAACAACTGCCCCGCGACGACAGCCGCATCGCCCTCGACCACCAGCGCAAGGACCGCTTCGGCATGCCCCTGGCCGCGCTGGACTGGCGCATCGGCGGGCGGCCCGAGGTGCAGGCCATGGCCGCTTTCGTGCGCCGCGCCGGGCGCAGCCTGCAGGCCGCCGGGCTGGCCCGCGTGGAGATCGATCCGCTGCTCGCCGACGAGGACCCGCGCGCTCTGGACCGGGCCACCGACACCTACCACCAGTGCGGCGGCGCCCGCATGGGCCACCACCCGCGCGACGGCGTGGTCGACCGCGAACTGCGCGTGTTCGGCACCCACAACCTGTACGTGGCGGGCGCCGCGGTGTTCCGCACCTCCAGCTACGCCAACCCCACGTTCACCGCCATGGCGCTCACGGCCCGCCTGGCCGACCAGCTGGGCCGCGAGGCGGCCACGGCATGACCATGGACAGCCACGCCGCCCTCATCGCCCAGCGCCTGGGCTTTGGCTGCGGCCGCCTCAAGGGCGGCCATGAAAAAGCCAACGCCCTGCGGCTGGTGCACGCCGCGCTGGACATGGGGCTGCGCCACTTCGACACCGCGCCACCCTATGGGCTGGGCATGTCGGAAGCGGTGCTGGGCGAGGCCCTCAAGGGCCGGCAGGAGCCCGTCACCGTGTTCACCAAGGCCGGGTTGGCGCGCCCCGCCTCGCCCGGCCTGCTGCACACGGCGCGCGCCATCGTCCGGCCCCTGGCCCAGCGCGTGCCGGGGCTGCGCAGCGCGGTGCTCAAAGGCATGGCCCAGCGCGCCGCGCCCGCGCAGTTCCACCCCGACTTCATCGCCCGCTCCTTCGACACCAGCCTGCGCCTGCTGCAAACCGAGCGGGTGGAGGGCCTGCTGCTGCACGAGGCGCAGGCGCACGACGCGCTGGCGCCCCTGGAGCCGCTGCTCGAGCGCCGCGTGGCCCAGGGCCAGCTGGGCGCCTATGGCAGTTCCACCGGCGAATCCGCCGCCCGGCTGGTGCGCTTCGGGGCGGTGCGGCAGTACCGCTGCCCCCTGCCCGGCACCGAGGGGCCGCCGGCGGGGCCCACGGACATCCAGCACGGCGCGTTCCGGTGCATCGCCCCGGCCATCGCGCAGCGGATGGAACAGGACCCGCGGCTCAAGGACCAGCTGGCCAGCCTCCTGCCCCCCGGCACGGACCCGATGACCGCGACCGGGGCGCTGGCGCTGGCCTATGCGCTGGCGCGCGGCCAACACCGCCTGCTGTTCTCGACCGACCAGCCGCGCCGCCTGGTCGGCACGCTGTCGCTCCTCTGGCACGTCACGGGCTCGGCCCACTGGCGGCCCGCGATGCTGGCGCTGCACGCGGCCTTCGTCCCGAGAGGTACCCCATGCGCGGGCTGAGCACGCAGCTGTCGCGCTGGCTGCTGGGCGGCGCCATCTACCTCACGGGCTGGTACTACGAAGGGCCGGCGCTTCAGGCCGCCCAGATGGGCGCCATCAGCCTGCTGCTGATGGCCGGCTTCTTTTCCCTGCTGTCGGGCGACACGCTGCGCATCCGGCCCAGCCTCGTCGAGTGGCTGTTCAGCGCCGCCTTCCTGTTCGCCATGCTGGTGGCCTGGGCCAGGGGCAACGCGCTGTCGACGATGTACGGCGCCATGCTGCTGCTGGTGCTGGCGGCCATCGCCCTGATGGTCCGGCACGGCCGGGCGGACGGCTTGGTCGCCGTGTTCCGGTGGGCCTATGTCGCGCTGCTCGGCACGCTGCTGCTGGTGGAGCCCCAGGCCCTGTTCGCCTCGCTCGCCGGCCACGTGGAGTACGGCCAGGGGCTGGTGCGCTACCAACCGCTGGGCATGCACCCCAACCTGAGCGGGCTGGTCTACGGCGGGGGGGCGCTGCTGTTCTTCCAGCACAGCCTGGCCGTGCGGCAACGGCCCCGACAGCTGTTCGCGCTGGCCATGGCGGGGCTGTGCCTGTGCGTGCTGCTGGCCGCCTCCGCGCGCGCCGGGATGCTGGCGCTGGCCATCACCGGCGCGACGGGCGTCACCCTGATCGCCTGGCGCGGCTCGCGCCGTGCGCGCATGGGCCTGGCGCTGGCGGTGTTTGCCGGCCTGGCGCTCGTGCTTCTGAAGTGGGCCGACATCAAGGACTACCTGTCCCTCATCCTCGATGTCGACTCGCCCACGCGGGGCGTGGAGTCCGGCGCCACCGGGCGCACCGATCTCTGGCGTGCCGGCGTCGAACTGGTGTTCTCCGACGGCGCGCTGCTGTTCACGGGGCGGGGCATCCGCTCCGCCCTGCCCGAGATCATCGGCTTCCCGGTCGAGAGCTCGTACATCAACCTGGCGCTGGAGCACGGGCTGTTCTTCGGCTCGCTCATCGTGCTGGCCTTCGCGGTCACCGGCTGCCGTGCGCTCAAGCACGGGCTGCAGGCCCAGCCGCCGCACTACCCGCTGTTCATGGCCGGGCTGATGGTGGTCTTCATCCTGGCCCAGTCGGTCTTCAACCGGTACCTGATCGGCGTGGGCAACCCCTATTCGCTCTGGATCCTCGTGCTGATCCTGCAACTGAACCTGCGGGCCATGCCCTCGGACCTGCGGGCCCGGCGCGCGCGAGCGGCCGCGCGCGCATGGCCCATGGACCGCGAAGCCTTCACCCCCCCTGGGAGCCTGACATGACACACAGAGACACGGACACCACGCTGATGCTGTGCCTGGCGACGGTGCTGATCACCCTGTCGCACCTGGACGCCTTCGTGCCGGACCCGCGCATCGCCACGGGCGGCGCCATCGGCAACTCGCTCTTCTTCTTCCTCTCGGGCTTTGGCCTGGCCAAGAGCCTGAACGCCGAGGCGGCGGGGGGCGCGCCGCCTTCGCTGTCGACCTACCTGCGCAAACGGGTGGTTCGCCTCTACCCCGCCGTCCTCATCGTGGCCTGCGCCATGCTCGCGGCCGGCATGGTCCACGTCGGCGGCATCGCCGAACTGGCGGCGGTCTTCGTCTGGCCCACGCCGTTCTGGTTCATCTCCGCGGTCATGGTGTTCTACGTGCCGGTGTTCTACCTGGCGCGCCTGCGCCCCGCCGGCATCGCCACGGCCATGGCGCTGTTGCTGGTGCCCTACGCCTTCTTCTACAGCCAGCTGGACCTGTCCACCTTCGTCGTGGAAGGGCGGGGCAACGATTTCACCTGGGCCAACCACTTCAAGTGGATCAACTACTTCGGCCTCACGCTGATGGGCTGCCTGGTCGCGCGCCTGGGCCTGACGCCCCGGCTCGGCCCCGCCGCCATCGCCTGGCTGCTGAGCGGCCTGCTGCTGTTCCTCGTCGCCAAGCTCACGCTGTTGCGCCTCGGCCTGGGCCATCTGCAGTTCGTGTTCCAGGCCCTGCTGTACCCGATCGTCTATGGCTGCTTCCACGTCTTCGCCTCGGAGGCGCTGCTCAAGCCCCTGCGGTCCACGCCGCTGTTTCCCGTGGTCGCGCTGCTGGGCGGCCTGACCCTGGAGATCTACCTGACGCAGACCGCCTGGATCCGTTGGCTGGAAGCCCAGAGCTACCCCTACGGCCCGCTCGCGCTGCTGCTCCTGGCCCTGGTGCCGCTGCTGGTGTTCTCGGTGCTGACGCGCTGGGTGTCGCAGCGCATGGGCTCGGGCGTCTCGCGCCTGTTCCAGCCCGCCACCGCTTGACCCCATTTGACAGGGCGATCCGACATGCACTTCGTCTTCTGGCATTCCTACCTGATGTTCCACCAGGCCGCGTACATCCGCGAGCTGGCGAACACGCCCGGCAACACCGTGCACTGGTGCGTGACGCAGGCCCTGCCCGCGCACTACCGCGACCGCGGCTACCCGCAGCCCGACACCGGCCGCATCCAGGTCCACGTCGCGCCCACGCCGGCGCAGGTCGCCGAGCTGGCCACGCTGCCCGGCTCGGTGCAGGTGTTCTTCGGCCTGCGCGGCTTCGCGCTGCCGCTGGCGGCCTTCCAGGCCAGCCGGGGCGCGCCGGTGCACCGCTTCCTGATGACGGAGAACCGCTACGAGCCGGGCGCGCGCCTGCTGCCGCGCTGGCTGGTCTACACCTGGGACGCGCTGCGCCACCGCCGGCACTTGAGCGGCGTGTTCTGCATCGGCCACGCGGGCCGCTATGGCGGCGCCCGGTTCTTCGCGGCCTGCGGCTACCCCCGCTCGCGCACCGTGCCCTTCGTGCACGTGGTGGACCCCACGCCGGTGCCGCGCACGCCGGTGTCGCACGGCCATCTGCAGGTGCTGTACGTGGGCCAGCTGATTCCGCGCAAGCGCGTCGACCTGCTGCTGCGGGCCTTCAGCCAGCTCGACGTGCCCACGGCGCGCCTGCGCCTCCTCGGCCAGGGCCCGGAAGAACCGGCGCTGCGGCGGCTGGCCGCGCGGCTGGGCATCGCCGAACGGGTGAGCTTTTCGCCCGGCCTGCCCAACGCCGAGACCGTGGCCGCCATGGCGGGCGCCGACGTGCTGGTGCTTCCCAGCCGGTTCGACGGCTGGGGCGCGGTGGTCAACGAAGCCCTGATGGTCGGCACGCCGGTGATCTGCAGCAACCGCTGCGGGGCCAGCGACCTGATCGAAAACGGGCGCAACGGCTACGTGTTCGAGGCCGGCAGCGCCAGCGCGCTGCGGGAGCGCCTGCGCCAGTACTGCGAGGACTTCCACTGGAACCGCACCGAACTGGCGGACACGGAAACCGCCCGCCTCGGCGGGCCGGCCGTGGCCGCGCGCTTCCAGCACAGGCTCGCGCAACTGCTGGCCCCGCAGCAGACGCCCCCGCAGCCCGCGGTGCCCGGCACCGCCACCCCGATGGTGAAGCGATGAACGTCGGCATCCTGACCTTCCACTTCAGCGACAACTACGGCGCCGCGCTGCAGGCCTACGCCCTGCGCCGCTGGCTGACGGAGCAAGGCCACCGCGCCAGCTTCATCGACTACCGGCCCGCGCACATCGAGCGCGGGGGCCGGCTCAGCCTGCCGACCTCGCCCGCCCGGCTCAAGGCCAATGTGAAGGTGGCCTACCTGGCGCTGTCGTCCTTCGTCCACCAGCACTTCGGCCACCCCGGCCAGCGCGACAAGTTCCTGCGGTTTCGGGAGCAGCACCTCGGCGTCGGGCGCGCCGCCGCGCCCAGCGACAACCGCGCCTCGCTGGCCGCCGCCCGAGCCTTCGACCTGATCGTGGCGGGCAGCGACCAGATCTGGAGCCCGTCCCAGCATTTCGGTTTCGACCCGAACTACTTCCTGGCCTTCGCCGAGTCCTTCGGCGCCCGCAAGATCGCCTACGCCGCCAGCTTCGGCCGGGACCAGGTGTCGCCCACCGAGGCCGCGCAGCTGCCCTACCTGCTGCAGCACTTCGACGCCATCTCCGTGCGCGAGGCCTCCGGCGTCGCCCTGGTCGAACGGGCCACGGGCCAGCCGCCGGCCAACGTGCCGGACCCGACCCTGCTGCACAGCGACTACTCGGCGCTGACCGAGCGCGCGCCGGCCCCGCACCACGGGCCCTACGTCTTCTGCTACGGACTGCGCTCGCCCGACAACATCCGCTCCAGCGCCGAGTGCGTGTCGCGCGAGCTCGGCTGCCCGGTGCTGTCGCCACACAACCCGCACCGGCGCTGGCCGGAGATCGGGCACACGGTGTACCCCGATCCCGGCGAGTGGGTCTCGCTGGTCCAGCACGCGCAGTTCGTCGTCACCAACTCCTTCCACGGCACGGTGTTCGCCCTGCTGTTCCGCAAGCCCTTCATCGTGGCCGGGCTCACCGGCGAGAAGGCCAGCGCCAACGCCCGCGCGCTGAACCTGCTGCGCGCCGTCGGCCTGGAGCGGCGCTTCGCCGCCGGGTTCTCGGCGCCGAACGTGCGCTCGCTGGTGGCCAGCGACATCGACTGGGCCGACGTGGAGCAGCGCCTGGCGGCGATGCGGCACACCGGCCGGGCGTTCCTGCGCGCGCAGCTGGAGGCGGTGGTGCCGGGCGAGGCCCGGCCGCTCCCGCCGCGCCCAGCGCCGCCACGCGTTGCACGGGAGGTCCTGCAGTGAGCGATTCCCTCAGCGATTTCCGCTCGCTGCGCTACCGCAGCGGTTTCGGCGGCGCCGCGCTGCTGCGCCGGCTCGCGTGGGAGCTGGTCTGGCTGCTGGCCTTTCGGCCGACCCCGCGCTGGGCCCTGCACGGCTGGCGGCGCTTCCTGCTGCGCGCCTTCGGCGCGCGCATCGGCGCGGGCTGTCGCATCGCGCCCTCGTGCCGCGTCTGGGCGCCCTGGAACCTGACCATGGGCGAGTTCTCCGCGCTGGGCGACGGCGTGGACTGCTACAGCATGGGCCGCATCACCATCGGCTCCAAGGTCGCCGTCAGCCAGCGCAGCTTCCTGTGCGCCGGCTCGCACGACATCCGCAGCCTGTCGCGGCCCCTGGTGACCGGACCCATCGCGATCGAGGACCACGTGTGGATCGCGGCGGAGTGCTTCGTGCACCCGAATGTGTCGATCCGCGAGGGCACCGTGGTCGGCGCGCGCTCGGTGGTGACGCAGGACCTGCCGGCCTGGTCGGTCTGCGTCGGGCACCCGTGCCGAAAGATCAAGGACCGCGTGCTGGGAGAGGCCCATGTTTGACAAGGTGGCCAAGTTGGCGGGCATCTTCAGCGAGGCCTTGCGCGACGCGGCGCTGTTCCTGCGCTTCAACTCGTACTCGCCGTTCGTGGACAAGTCCCGGCGCGCCTTCTACAAGATCATCATCGAGGCCCACACGATCGAGAAGGGCCTGTCGCTGCCGAGCCCGAAGCCGCTGTTCGGCAAGGACAAGGTCCGCTTCGTGATGAGCGCGCTCTCGCGCTACGACATCGGGCACTCGCCGGTGCCGGCCCACATGTCGCTGGGCGCGCTGGAGGCCTACCTGGCCTTCCACGCCCAGGCCGGCGCCAGCGACCCCCTGCTCGACGAGATCAGCGGCTACCTGAAGCAGTGGGAAACCCGGCTGCCCAGGCCGTGGCGGGGCGGCACGCGGGACTACCGTTTCGACGGCCAGCCCGCCGGCGACCTGCAGCACCTGATCGCCGGCCGCTCGAGCGTGCGCACGCTGTCGCCCGCGCCGCTCGACCCCGCGCGCATCCTCGAGGCGATCGCGCTCGCGCAGCAGGCGCCCTCGCAATGCAACCGCCAGGCCACCCGGGTGCACACCTACCAGGACCCGGCCCGCATCCAGGCACTGCTGGCGCTGCAGGGCGGCTCGCGCGGTTTCGCCGACACGGTCGGCAACCTGTTCGTGGTGAGTTCCGACATCTGCGCCTGGGGCGGCCCCGGCCAGCGCAACCAGGCCTATGTGGATGGCGCGCTGTTTGCCATGTGCCTGCTGCTGGCCT
>NZ_MKSS01000157.1:0-13744 GCF_001897365.1 Hydrogenophaga sp. 70-12 | reverse complement strand
GGTCGCCATGAAGGAAGCGCTGGAAGACCCCGCGCGCCTGCTGTTCGACATCTGAGGACGAGACGATGAGCCAGCAATTCGACGTCATCGTCATCGGCGGCGGCCCCGGGGGCTACATCGCGGCCATCCGCGCCGCGCAACTGGGCTTCAAGGTCGCCTGCATCGACGAGTGGAAAAACGCCAAGGGCGGCGCCGCCCTGGGCGGCACCTGCACCAACGTGGGCTGCATCCCCTCCAAGGCGCTGCTGCAGTCGTCCGAGCACTACGAGCACGCGGGCAAGCACTTCGCCGAGCACGGCATCGAGGTCAAGGGCCTGAGCCTGGACGTGGGCCAGATGCTCAAGCGCAAGGACCACGTGGTCGAGCAGAACAACAAAGGCATCGAGTTCCTGTTCAAGAAGAACAAGGTGGCCTTCTTCCACGGCCGCGGTTCGTTCGTGAAGGCCGTTCCGCCCGGTGAGGGTGGAACCTCCGGTTCCACGGGTGGCTACGAGATCAAGGCGGGCGAGGAGAGCCTCGTCGGCAAGCAGGTCATCGTGGCCACCGGTTCCAATGCGCGCGCGCTGCCCGGCGCGCCCTTCGACGAGGAGAACATCCTCTCGAACGACGGCGCCCTGCGCGTGGGCGCGGTGCCCAAGAAGCTGGGCCTGATCGGCTCGGGCGTCATTGGCCTGGAAATGGGCTCCGTCTGGCGCCGCCTGGGCGCCGAGGTGACCATCCTCGAAGGCCTGCCCACGTTCCTGGGCGCGGTGGACGAGCAGATCGCCAAGGAGGCCAAGAAGGCCTTCGACAAGCAGGGCCTGAAGATCGAGCTGGGCGTGAAGGTCGGCGAAGTCAAGTCCGGCAAGAAGGGCGTGTCCATCGCCTACACCACCGCCAAGGGCGAGGCGCAGACGCTGGAGGTGGACAAGCTGATCGTCTCCATCGGCCGCGTGCCCAACACCATCGGCCTCAACGCCGAGGGCGTGGGCCTGCAGCTTGACGAGCGCGGCGCCATCGTGGTCGACGGCGACTGCCGCACCAACCTGCCGGGCGTCTGGGCCGTTGGCGACGTGGTGCGCGGCCCCATGCTCGCGCACAAGGCCGAGGAAGAGGGCGTGGCGGTGGCCGAGCGCATCGCGGGCCAGCACGGGCATGTGAACTTCAACACCATCCCCTGGGTGATCTACACCAGCCCCGAGATCGCCTGGGTGGGCGAGACCGAGCAGCAGCTCAAGGCGCGCGGCGCCGCCTACAAGGCCGGCACCTTCCCCTTCATGGCCAACGGCCGCGCGCGCGCGCTGGGCGACACCACCGGCATGGTGAAGTTCCTGGCCGATGCCGCGACCGACGAGATCCTGGGCGTGCACATCGTGGGCCCCATGGCCAGCGAGCTCATCTCGGAGGCCGTGGTGGCGATGGAGTTCAAGGCCAGCAGCGAGGACATCGCGCGCATCTGCCACGCGCACCCCTCGCTGTCGGAGGCGACGAAGGAAGCCGCGCTGGCCGTCGACAAGCGCTCACTGAACTTCTGACACCGCCTTGAGCGTCCGCAGCGCCTACGAGGCCGCGCTCAAGGAGCGCGGCTACACGCCCGATCCGGCCCAACTGCGGGCCGTGGACGCGCTGGAACGCTGCGCGCAGGAGTGGACGCAGTACAAGCAGAAGCGCTCCAACGCGCTGAAGAAGCTCATCCACCGGCCGGACATCCCGCGCGGCGTGTACATGTTCGGCGGGGTGGGGCGCGGCAAGAGCTTCCTCATGGACTGCTTCTTCCACGCCGTGCCGCTCAAGCGCAAGACGCGCCTGCACTTCCACGAGTTCATGCGCGAGGTGCACCGCGAGCTGCGTGACCTGCAGGGCACGCAGAACCCGCTGGACGTGCTGGGCGAGCGCATCTCCCGGCGCTACAAGCTGATCTGCTTCGACGAGTTCCACGTGGCCGACGTGACGGACGCCATGATCCTGCACCGCCTGCTGGACTCGTTGTTCCGCAACGGCGTGGGTTTCGTCACCACCTCGAACTTCCACCCCGACCAGCTGTACCCGCAGGGCTTGCACCGCGACCGCATCCTGCCGGCGATCGAGCTGCTGAAGGAACGGCTGGAGGTGGTGAACGTGGACAACGGCACCGACTACCGCCAGCGCACGCTGACGCACATCGCGCTGTACCACACGCCGCTGGGCCCCGCGGCCGACGCGGCGATGGAAGCCACCTTCAACCAGCTCGCGGAGGTGGGCGACCAGAGCCCGGTGATGGGCATCGAGTCGCGCCAGATCCAGGCCCTGCGCCGCGCGGGCGGGGTGATCTGGTTCGACTTCCGCACCCTGTGTGGCGGACCGCGCTCGCAGAACGATTACCTGGAGATCGCGAGCCAGTTCCACACGGTGCTGCTGTCCAACGTGCCGCAGATGTCGGTGCGCATGGCGTCGGAGGCGCGGCGCTTCACCTGGCTGGTGGACGTGCTCTACGACCGGCACTGCAAGCTCGTGCTGTCGGCGGCCGTGCCGCCCGAGGCGCTGTACCTCGAAGGGCCCCTGTCGCACGAATTCCCGCGCACGGTGTCGCGCCTGACGGAGATGCAGTCGCAGGAGTACCTGGCCCTGCCGCACCGGGTGGTGGACACGGCGCTGACCTGAGCGCGGCGCTCAGATCAAGGGGTCGAGCTTGACGACCACCAGCGAGAGGTTGTCGCCGGTCCCCCGCGCCCGTGTGCGCGCCTTCTGGATCAGGAACTCGCAGGCCTCGCGCGGCGAAAGCATGGCGATGGTGCTGGCCAGCTCCTCGGGCGAAAAGTAGTGCCAGATGCCGTCGCTACAGGCCATCAGCGCGTCGCCCGCGTTCAGTTTGGGCACCGCGTGCAGGTCGATCGGCGGGTCGTTCTCGGTGCCCAGGCAACCCATCAGGATGTTGGCGTGCGGGTGGTCCAGGGCTTCCTGCTCGGTGATCTCGCCCTGGTTGACCAGGGTCTGCACGTAGGAATGGTCCGTCGTGCGGTGCAGCAGCTTGCCCTGGCGGAAGTGGTAGACCCGCGAGTCGCCGGCGTGCACCCAGTGGCTCTCGCCATTGGGCAGCAGCAAGAAGGCCGCCACGGTGCTGTGCGGTTCCTGCTCGGCCGATACCGCCGTCAGCTTGATCACCATGTGCGACTCGTTGACGATCTGCTTGAGCAGGGCGCGCGGGTCGTCGGTTTCGGGGTCGAAGCGGTTGAACAGCTGGCGCGCCGTGAGCATCACCTGGTCCGAGGCCTTGCGGCCGCCGCTGCGCCCACCCATGCCGTCGGCCAGCACGGCCAGCAGGCAGTTGGGGATGCGCGTGTGCTGCATCAGTTCGACCTGGTCCTGCTGGTAGTCGCGGTCACCCTTGTGGATGCCGGTCGATGCCAGGATGCGATAGCCTTTGCTCATATGGATTCGATCGGTTGGAGCGGCGGGGGCGCGGTGGTCGCAATGGTATCCACTAATCCCCGGCCGGCCGGACGGGGAAAGCCCGCGTGAGCCTCGCACGGCCGCCCGATGGGGCCCGCCGCGCGGTGCGCTGCGCGGAGGCGTTCGCATGAGCGAACTCGGCGCCCGCGTGGCGCAGGCACTCGCGCCCGGTGGCGCGCTGGCCCGGACCTGGCCCGGCTGGACCGCGCGCGCGGCGCAGGCCGCCATGGCGCAGGCAGTGGCGCAGACCATCGAGGGCGGGGGCGCGCTGTTGGTCGAGGCCCCGGCGGGCAGCGGCAAGACCCTGGCCTACCTGCTGCCCTGGCTGCTGTCGGGCCGGCGCGCGCTGGTCTCCACCAGCACCCATGTGCTGCAGCGCCAATTGGCCGAGCGAGACCTGCCGCGCCTGGCCAGCGCCACCGGCCAGCCGGTGCGCGTGGCCCTGCTCAAGGGCCGGGGGCGCTACGTCTGCCTGGCGCGCCTGCAGGCGGCGGTGGACCAGGGCCCGCGCGCGGGCGTGCCGGCGGAACACGCCTGGTTGCGTGAACTGCTGGCCTGGGCCGAGCGCGGCGGCGATGGCGACCTCGACCAGGTGGCCGGCACCGACGCCATCGCCGGTCTGCACGGGCGCATCACCTCCACCAGCGAGAACTGCGCGCGCCAGGCCTGCCCGCGCTGGGCCGATTGCCACGTGGAGCGCGCGCGCCGCGCCGCGCAGGCGGCCGACGTGGTGGTCATCAATCACCACCTGTGGCTGGCCGAGCTGCAGCGCCATCGCCTGGGCCGCCCGCGCCTGCTGCCAGAGGTGGACGTGGTGGTGTTCGACGAGGCGCATGCCCTGCACGGGCTGCGCGCGCAACTGGGCGCCGAGGCCTTCGACCAGGCGGCGCTGCAGCGCCTGTGGGCCGATCTCGCCGCGCTGGCCGAGGGCCCGCTGCGCGGCCTGCAGGCCTGGCGGCTGCTCGCGCACGACGGGCAATCGGCCACGCGCGCGCTGGCCCAGGCGCTGGCGGCGCTGCCGCCGCGCGAAGGCCGGCAGGCCTGGCCCCTGGGCGATCGCCTGGCGCCCTGGCGGCTGGCCCACGCCGTCGCCGCCGCGCAGGCCGCGCTCACGGCCAGCGGCGAGGCCGATCCACGCCCGCGCCGCCTGCTGGAGCGCACCCGCTCGATGGCGCAGGTGCTGCACACGCTGCTGAGCAGCGAGGACCCGTCGGCGGTCTGGCTCGATTGGCGTTCGCCCGAGGACTGGACCTGCCTGCGGCCGGCGACGCAGGGCCAGGACGCGGCCGCGCTGGCCCTGGCCACCGCGGCGCCGCTGGGCGCGCGCTGCGTGGTACACGCCTCGGCCACGCTGGGCCTGGACGACGCCCTGGGCTGGCACCGCCAGGCCCTGGCGGTGGATGCCGCCTGGTCGCCGCGCGCGCTGCGCCTGGTGGCGGGGGACCAAGACCCCAGCGCCGCCGCGCTGTTCGTGCCCGATGACCTGCCCGAGCCCGCCGAGGCCACGCACGCGCAGGCCCTGGCCGAGCGCATCGTTCCCTGGATCGCGCGGCTGGGCGGCCGCTGCCTGGTGCTGGCCACCACGCGGCGCGCGGCGCAGCGGATCGCGCAGGCCCTGCAGGCGCGCGCCCGGCCGGGCTGGCGGGTGTGGCTGGTGGGCGAGCGCCCCACGCACGCCGCGCTGGAGGCCCTGCGCCGCGCGGGCGGTGCGGCGCCCACGGTGGTGGTGGCCAGCGGCGCGCTGTGGCAGGGCATCGACGTGCCGGGCGAGGCCCTGCAGCTGCTGGTGATCGACAAGCTGCCGTTTGCGCCGCCCGACGACCCCTGGCTGCGGCAGCGCCTGGCGCGCGCGCAGGCGCTGGGCGCCGACCCGTTCAGCGAGGTGCAACTGGCCGACGCGGCGATGGCCTTGCGGCAGGGGGTGGGGCGCCTGATCCGCCGCGCGGGCGATCGGGGCCTGATCGTGATCGGCGACGTGCGCCTGCGCCGGCGCGCCTACGGACCGGCGCTGCTGGCGGCGCTGCCGCCCAGCCGCTGGCTGGACACGGAGGGGGAGGTGGACGCGTGGCTGGGCGAACTGGCGGCGCTCACCAGAGCTTCCACCACGGATCGCTCGACTTCTTGAAGCCGTGCTCGACGTACTCGCTGTTCGGGTAGCTCGCGCGCATCACGCGCGCGGCGTCGTCGCGCAGCTGGGTCATGCCCAGGGCGTCGTAGGACTGCACGAGGATGTACAGCGCCTCTTCGAGCGCGGGTGCGTCGGTGTAATCGGTCAGCGCCGACTGCGCGCGGTTGATGGCCGCCAGGTAGGCGCCCCGGCCGAAGTAATAGCGCGCTACGTGCACCTCGTACTGCGCGAGCGAGTTCACGATGTAGCGCATGCGCGCCACCGCGTCCGGCGTGTAGCGCGACTGGGGAAAGCGCGTGCTCAGCTCTCGGAAGGCTTCGTAGGATTCCTTGGCCGCCTTCTGGTCGCGCTCGGACAGGTCCTGGCGCGCCAGCGAGCCGAAGAGACCCAGGTTGTCGTTGAAGTTGACCAGGCCTTTGAGGTAGAGCGCGTAGTCGAACGCGGGGCTGGCCGGGTGCAGGCGCATGAAGCGGTCCAGCGTGGCCAGGGCCTGCGCGGGCTCGTCGCCGCGGTACTGGGTGTAGGCCTTGTCGAGCTGGGCCTGCTGCGCCAGCGGCGTACCGGCGGCGCGGCCTTCGAGCTTTTCGAACAGGGTGACGGCGCGCGCGTAGTTGCCGGCGTCGCGCTCGTCCGTGGCCTCGCTGTAGAGGCGGTTGGGGCTCCAGCCAATGGTCTCATCGACCGGGGTCGTGCTGCAGCCCTGCAGCAGCAGCGCCAGGGCGACGGCGGCCAGGGACGGGGCCGATAATCCACGGCTCAACTTCAAGGGCATGGCGCTGGAACAGGACTCGTTGAACGAAGCGGACAGTATATCGGCCGGGGGTGTGGCGCCCGAGGGCGAGCCCTGGGACGAACAGGCCGAGCAGCGCCGCCACGAGGTCCCCGCCGGGCTACACGGCTGGCGGTTGGACCGTGCGCTGGCCGCGCTGGTGCCCGAGTTCTCCCGCTCCTACCTGCAGCAGCTGCTGGCCGACGGCGGCGTGCTCTGGCGCGAGCGCGCCTGCACCAAGGCCGCCACGCGCGTGTCGGCGGGCGACACGGTGGTGGTCACGTTGCGGCCCACGCCGCAGGCGCGCGCCTTCGTGGCCGAGCCCATGGCGCTGGACCTGGTGTTCGAGGACGAGCACCTGCTGGTCATCGACAAGCCCGCCGGCCTGGTGGTGCACCCGGCGGCCGGGCACTGGGGCGGCACGCTGCTCAACGGCCTGCTCGCGCACCACGCGGGCGCCGCCGCGCTGCCGCGCGCGGGCATCGTGCACCGGCTCGACAAGGACACCTCGGGTCTGATGATGGTCGCCAAGTCGCGCCCCGCCATGCAGGCGCTGGTGAGCGCCATCGCGGCCCGCGAGGTGGGGCGCCAGTACCTGGCCATCGCGCACGGCGCCTGGCGCCACGAGGGCCTGCGCACGGTGCACGAGCCCATCGGTCGCGACCCCCGCAACCGCCTGCGCATGGCGGTGGTGGGCGAGGGCGCGGGCAAGCCGGCGCAGAGCGATTTCCTTGCCCTCGACCGCTGCGCTGAGGCCATGCTGGTGGCCTGCAAGCTGCACACCGGGCGCACGCACCAGATCCGCGTGCACATGGCCTGGCTGGGCCATCCGCTGGTGGGCGACACGCTGTACGGCGGCCGGCCGCTCTGGGGCCTGCAGCGCCAGGCGCTGCACGCGGCGTCCCTGCGCCTGTCGCACCCGGTTTCCGGGGCGCCGCTGGCCTTCTGGCGCGACCCGCCCGAGGACCTGTCGGCCGCCTTGGCCGCCGGGGGGCTCCGGTACAATCCGCCCCCTGCCGGCCAGGGCCTGATCGACTGATCCGCCCGCATCGGCGGACGCTTCTTTCGCGGCCCGTGCCGCGGCCCATGCCCGGGACCTCTTCCCCGGCCCCGCCCACCCAGAGCCCATTCTTCGCGGCCCCGGCGCCGAGCGACCAAGACCATCATGAACACCACGGATGCCAAGCGTGTCCTCGAGACGGCCCTCATCTGTGCCGCGCAGCCGATGACGCTGCGCGAACTCTCGGTGCTGTTCGACGGCGAACTCGCCAATGACACCCTCAAGACCCTGCTGGGCGAGCTGCAGCTCGAATGGACCGGGCGCGGCGTGGAATTGGTGCCCGTGGCCAGCGGCTGGCGCTTCCAGAGCCGGCCCGAGATGCGCCACTACCTGGACCGCCTGCACCCCGAGAAGCCGCCGCGCTACTCGCGCGCTACGCTGGAGACGCTGGCCATCATCGCCTACCGCCAGCCCGTGACGCGCGGCGACATGGAGGACATCCGAGGCGTCACCATCAACTCGCTGATCCTCAAGCAGCTGGAGGACCGCGGCTGGGTCGAGGTGATCGGCCACCGCGAGACGGTGGGCCGTCCGGCGCTGTTCGCCACCACCCGCCAGTTCCTCGACGACCTGGGCCTGAGCTCGCTCGACCAGCTGCCGCCGCTGGAGGCCAGCGGGGTGCAGGAGTCCTCGCTGGGCTCGCTCGATTTCGAGAGCCTGGCGGCGCAGCTGCCGGCCGAGGCGGGCGAGGGCGGCGAGGCCGCTGGCGATGCCGCGGCCGAGCCTGCCGCCGAAACACCGGCCGAGCCGCCCGCCGAACCCTCGGCCGACGACACCGCCACCCTGGCCGAGGGCGAACCGCCCGCGGCCGACGAACCCGCCCCCGAGGACGATCCCGATGAGCCCGGCCACCCCACGCAAACCCCGGCCTGATCGGCCCAGCGCCGCCGGCAAGCCCCGGTCCGATCGGCCGCGCGCCAGCCAGCCGCGCTCCGAAGCGGCGCGCGTCGGCAAGCCGCGCACCGAGCGCCCCCGGCGCGCGGACGCACCCGCGGCCGACGCCGACGCCCTGCGCTTCGACGAGGTCGTCAGCGGCGCCTTCGACGAGGCCCAGTCGCACGCCCCCGAGGCGCCCACCGAGCCGGCCAAGCGCGTGCTCGCGCCCGAGGCCGAATCGCCCAAGCTGCACAAGGTGCTGGCCCAGGCCGGCCTGGGCTCGCGGCTCGAGATGGAGCAGCTCATCGTGCAGGGCCGCCTCTCGGTCAACGGCGAGCCCGCCCACGTCGGCCAACGCATCCAGCACGGCGACCAGATCCGCCTGGATGGCAAGCCCCTGCGCGTGCGCCTGCAGCCGCCAGCACCGCGCGTGCTGGCTTACCACAAGCCGGCTGGCGAGGTCGTCACCCACGATGACCCGCAGAACCGCCCCACGGTGTTCCGCCGCCTGCCGCGCCTGCACCAGGGCAAATGGCAGTCGGTGGGGCGGCTCGACCTCAACACCGAGGGCCTGCTGCTGTTCACCAACGCCGGCGAACTGGCCAACCGCCTGATGCACCCGCGCTTCGGCCTGCAGCGCGAGTACGCCGTGCGCGTGCTCGGCGCCATCTCCAACGAAGAGCGGCAGCGGCTGCTGGACGGCGTCCAGCTGGAAGACGGCATGGCGCAGTTCCAGTCCATCGAGGACGGGGGCGGCGAGGGCGCCAACTGCTGGTACCGCGTCACCATCGGCGAAGGCCGCAACCGCGAGGTGCGCCGCCTGTTCGAGGCCGTGGGCCATGCCGTGAGCCGGCTCATCCGCATCCGCTACGGGGCCGTGGTGCTGCCGCGCGGCCTGCCGCGCGGGGCCTGGATCGAACTGGGCGAGCGCGACGTGCAGCGCCTGGGCCAGGCGGCCGGCCTGGCCGATGCCCCGCCCCGGGGCCCGCGCGGCGACGCCCCGGCCCCAGCCAGCGCGCGCCGTCGCCAGGGGCCGGGCCCCAAATCGCCGCCGCCCAAGCCGTCCGCGCCGCGCCGCGCCGAGGGCGCCGCGGCCCGCGGTCGAAGCGCCGGCGGCCAGCCCGATCCCATGAAGACCAGCCAGGGCTACATCGGCCACGACGCGGTGCAGCGCCAGCGCCGCCAGGGCGGCAAAGCCCCGGGCAAAGGCATCGGCAAACCCCCCCGTCCACAGGGGCGCCGCCCCAGGGGTTGACACTTCCGCCATGTAGAATGGCGGGCTTTGCGGACCACGGGTCCGCTGCTCCGATCGCTCTCAAAACTTCAGGAAACCCATGGCCATCGAACGCACCCTCTCGATCATCAAACCCGACGCCGTCGCCAAGAACGTCATCGGCCAGATTTACGCCCGTTTCGAGGCCGCCGGCCTGAAGGTCGTGGCCGCCAAGATGGCCCACCTGTCGCGCCGCGAAGCCGAGCAGTTCTACGCCGTGCACAGCGCGCGCCCCTTCTTCAAGGACCTGGTCGAGTTCATGATCAGCGGCCCGGTGATGATCCAGGTGCTCGAAGGCGAGGGCGCCATCCTCAAGAACCGCGACCTGATGGGCGCCACCGACCCGAAGAAGGCCGCCGCCGGCACCATCCGCGCCGATTTCGCCGACAGCATCGACGCCAACGCGGTGCACGGCTCCGACGCGCCCGAGACGGCCGCCGTGGAAGTGGGTTTCTTCTTCCCCGGCATGAACGTCTACTCGCGTTGACCATGTCATGACGGTCAACCTGCTCGACTTCGATCTCGAGGGGCTGGCCGCCTTCTGCGAAGGCCTGGGCGAAAAGCGCTTCCGCGCCGTCCAGCTGTTTCGCTGGATCCACCAGCGCGGTGCGTCCGATTTCTCCCAGATGACCGACCTCGCGCGCAGCCTGCGCGAGAAGCTGCCCGGCGTGGCGCGCGTCGAAGGCCTGCGCGTGCTCTCGCGCCAGGACTCGACCGACGGCACCATCAAGTGGCTGTTCGACGTCGGTGACGGCAACGCCGTCGAGACCGTGTTCATCCCCGAGGACGACCGCGGCACGCTGTGCGTGTCCTCGCAGGCAGGCTGCGCCGTGGGCTGCCGCTTCTGCTCCACCGGGCACCAGGGCTTCTCGCGCAACCTCACCACCGGCGAGATCCTGGCCCAGCTCTGGCACGCCGAGTTCTTCCTGCGCGTGTTTCTCAACCGCCCCGGGGAACGCGTGATCACCAACGTGGTCATGATGGGCATGGGAGAGCCGCTGCAGAACTACCACGCGCTGGTGCCCGCGCTCAAGACCATGCTCGACGACCACGCCTATGGCCTGTCGCGCCGGCGCGTGACGGTCTCCACCTCGGGCGTGGTGCCCATGATCGACCGCCTGGCGCAGGACTGCCCGGTGGCTTTGGCCGTGTCGCTGCACGCGCCCTTCGATCCGCTGCGCGACGACCTGGTGCCGCTGAACCGCAAATACCCCATCGCCGAGTTGCTCGACGCCTGCCTGCGCTACCTGCCGGCCGCGCCGCGCGACTTCATCACCTTCGAGTACTGCATGCTCGACGGTGTGAACGACCAGCCCGAGCACGCGCAGGCCCTGCTCACGCTGCTGCGCGGGCACGCCGGCCGTGGCGTGCCGGCCAAGCTCAACCTCATTCCCTTCAACCCCTTCCCCGATTCGGGCCTGCGCTGCTCGCCGCGCGCCGCGGTGCAGCGCTTTGGCCAGGCGCTCAACGAAGGCGGCATCGTCACCACGATCCGCAAGACGCGCGGCGACGACATCGACGCCGCCTGCGGCCAGCTCGCCGGCGACGTGCTGGACCGCACCGACGCCGCGCGCCGCATGGCGCGCCGCCGCGAATCGGTGCAGCCCATCCGTTTGATGACCAAGGAAAAGGAAAGGCAGGCATGACCTCCGTCGCGAACCGACCGCCGCGCAGCCGAACCGTTCAAACCCTGTGGCTTTTATCCATGGTGCTGGCGCTGGCGTGGTTGGCCGGTTGCGCCTCCTCGCAGGCGCCGCGCGTGTCGGCCTCGCCCACGCCGGGCGTGGAGCCCATCACCGCGTCCGACGAGCCGCCGGCGGTGCGCCGCGCGCGCATCCGCTACGAGCTGGCCGCCAGCTACTACGAGCAGGGCCAGACCACCGTCGCGCTCGACGAGATCAAGCTGTCGCTGCAGGCCGACCCGAACTACGCGCCGGCCTACATCCTGCGCGGCCTGGTCTATATGCGCCTGAACGACGTGGCGCTGGCCGAGGAGAGCTTCCGCCGCGCGCTGCAGATCAACCCGCGCGACGCGCAGGCCCTGCACAGCTACGGCTTGTTCGCCTGCGAGCAGGCCCGCTATGTGCAGGCCGACGAGATGTTCAACCAGGCCCTGGCCGTGCCGACCTACGGCGGGCGCTCGCGCACCTGGCTGGTTCAGGGCGTCTGCCAGATCCGCGCGGGCAAGCTGCAGGACGCCGAGGCCACGCTCGCGCGCGCCTACGAGTTCGACCCGAGCAACCCGATCGCCGCCTACAACCTGGCCAGTCTCAAGCACCGCCGGGGCGATAACCAGGGGGCGCAGTTCATCATCCGCCGCGTCAACAACTCCGAGCTCGCCAACGCCGAAACGCTGTGGCTTGGCGTGAAGGTCGAGCGCCAGCTCAACAACGACGTGGCGGCGGCGCAGCTCGCCCAGCAGCTGGGCCGGCGTTTTCCACAGTCGCCCCAGTGGGCGGCGTACCAACGGGGGGCATTCAATGAGTGAGTTGGGGGAGCAGACCCTCGAATCGGCACCGGCGGCGAGCCGGCCGGTGCGTTTGAGCGAGGCCCGCGAGGCCGCGGGACTGCACATCGCGGCGCTGGCCGCCGCGCTCAAGGTGCCTGTGCGCAAGCTGGAGGCCCTGGAGGCCGGCCGCTACGAGGAACTGCCCGACCTGACCTTCGCGCGCGCCCTGGCCTCCAGCGCCTGCCGCCAGCTGCGGATCGACCCGGCGCCGGTGCTGGAGCAGATCCCGCTGAACCCCAAGCCCGCGCTGCGCGACAGCGACAGCACCATCAACGCGCCCTTCAAGCCCGCGAGCGAGGCGCCCGCCGCCAGCCCGCTGACCTGGCTGTCGCGCCCCGCGCTGCTGGGCGCCATCGCCCTGCTGCTGGCGGCGCTGGTGGTCATGTTCCTGCCCGACATGGAACCCGCGGACGTGGTGCAGGGCGCGCCCGACACCGCCCAGGAGGCCGCCGCGCCCGCGGCCCCCGCCGCCGCGCCAGGGCTGCCGATCTTCCAGCCGTCCGAGGCCACGCCAGGCGCGCCCAGCGCGCCCGCGGGCGAGGAAACCACCGGCCCGGCCGACACCGGGGCGGCCGCGCCGCCCACCCCTTCGCCTGCGGCCGCGGGCGCGGCGCCCACCGCACCCACCAGTGCCGCGGCACCCACCGTCACCCCCGAGGCGCCGGCCGTGGCCACGCCCCCGGGCGGCGCCGTGCTGCAGATCGAGGCCAGTGGCGAGTCCTGGGCCGAGGTGGTGAACGGCACCGGCACCGTGGTGCTGCAGCGGCTGCTGCAGCGCGGCGAGCGCGTCGAGTTCTCGGCCGCGCCGCCATACGCGGTGACCATCGGCAAGGCCAGCGCGGTGCAGGTCAAGCTGCGCGGCCGCGCCTACGACGTCGCCAGCGTCGCGCGCAACGACGTCGCGCGCTTCGACGCCAAGTGAGTTCCCGCATGTCCGACGGCCCGATTCCCCTGCCCGAAGCCCCGCGCCGGCGCACCCGCCAGGGCGTGGTGCGCTGGGGCGATCACGGCGTGTCCATCGGCGGCGACGCCCCGGTGCGCGTGCAGTCGATGACCAACACCGACACGGCCGACGCCATCGCCACCGCCATCCAGGTGAAGGAGCTGGCCCAGGCCGGCTCCGAGCTCGTGCGCATCACCGTCAACAACGACGAGGCCGCGAAGGCCGTGCCGCACATCCGCGAGCAGCTCGACCGCATGGGCATCAGCGTGCCCCTGATCGGCGACTTCCACTACAACGGCCACCGCCTGCTCAGCGACCACCCGGCCTGCGCCGAGGCCTTGTCCAAGTACCGCATCAACCCCGGCAACGTGGGGCGCGGCGAGAAGGGCGACCGCCAGTTCGCGCAGATGGTCGAGATCGCCGCGCGCCACGGCAAGCACATCCGCATCGGCGTGAACTGGGGCAGCCTCGACCAGGACCTGCTCGCGCGCCTGATGGACGAGAACCACGCGCGCGCCCAGCCCTGGGACGCCAAGCAGGTGATGTACGAGGCGCTCATCACCTCGGCCATCTCGTCCGCCGAGCGCGCCGAGGCCATCGGCCTGCCGGGCGAGAACATCGTGCTGTCCTGCAAGGTCAGCGCGGTGCAGGACCTGATCGCCGTCTACCAGGCGCTGGCGCAGCGCTGCGACTACCCCCTGCACCTGGGCCTCACCGAGGCCGGCATGGGCACCAAGGGCGCGGTGGCCTCCACCGCCGCGCTGTCGGTGCTGCTGCA